>CAJUHN010000124.1:0-6265 GCA_910585935.1 uncultured Lachnospiraceae bacterium
CTATGAGGTTATGAGCAAGTAGCGAAGCGGATTGCGAATATCCGATTTGACTAGACAAAAAATCAATACTATATAGGTATATTGAATAATATATAAAACCTTTCTATTTCTATATCATAAAAAATAGAAAATAAATAACCTTATCATAACAGTTGCCAGCACACTTCACAAAATCTAAAAACTTGTCCATAATACAAACTAGCACAGGCAAGATACTATTCCAAAAGAAGCCCCTTGGAAGACGTCGGCACTTAATGAGCAGCTCCATTAGGGGCTGCGAATTTAGTACCGTTACGTCTGGAACGGAGCGAAAGTGTGGCTTCGTTGGAATAGTATCTTGCCTGTGCGAACTTTTGGTTACAACACTAACTAAATAATAATTATTCTTTCCATCAATATTTTACGGTTCAAATAACGTAAATTGCTCTACCAACTGTTTTAATGTTTCCGCTTGTGCTGTCAATTCTTCACTGGTAGCTGATGTTTCCTGTGCTACTGCAGAATTACTCTGAACAACAGAAGATATCTGGTCAATTCCTATTTCAATCTGTTTCATGCTCTCAGCCTGTTGTTCTGAAGCTATACTGGTTGCTTCTGCTTTTGTTGCAATAATCTGCACTCCTTCAATTACTTTATTTAAAGATAACGCGGTTTTATTTGTGATCTGACTTCCTATATTCACTTCTCTAATCGAATCCTCTATTAACTTTCTAGTACTAATTGCTGAATTCGCACTGTCTTCTGCCAACTTTCTAATCTCCGCTGCCACAACTGCAAAACCTTTTCCTGCCTCTCCTGCTCTTGCGGCTTCAATTGCTGCATTAAGGGAAAGTAGATTCGTTTGAGAAGCAATTTCTTCAATCTCTGCAATAATATTTCCAATGTCATTTGATGTTTTATTAATGCGTTCCATTGCCTGTGTCAAATTTTCCATCTCTATACTAGATTCTGAAGCTTCTTGTTTCACTTTATCTGTCTGTTTTACTGCTTCTTTACTATCCTTTGCACTCTGTATTGTCTGTTCTGTGAGATTTGTAATAGTAGCCTGTAATTCTTCTACAGCTCCTGCCTGCTCTGTCGCTCCCGATGCTAATGCCATCGCGCTCTGTGAAAGCTGTGATGAACCAAAAGATACCTGTTCGGAAGAAACATTAATCTGTCTCATCGCTTCACTGATTTTTACAATCATCGTTTTACAACTATTTAATAAAGGAAGAAAAGCACCTATATATTTATCTTCATATTGACTATGTATATTCAAATTTCTCTCTGCAACTTCTCCAAAATTCTTATTTAAATCAGTAATAATTATATTGATAAAATCACATGTTTTCTGAAAGTTTGTTGCTAAATTTCCTAACTCATCCTGTGACTGATAGGTGAGCTGAATATCAAAATTTCCTTTAGAAAGTTCCGTTGTAGCACCTTTTAACTCTTTCACAGGTGTTGTAATCATCTTAGTAATTATCTTACAAAGCAGAATGGATATAATAGTTACAACAATAATTAATATAAGAACTATAATATAAGCATCTCCTACTAGAGTTCTAGATTGTTTATAAGCTTTCTCTGCATTGGTATCTGCTAATTCTCCAATATCCTTCATTAACTCCAAAACTTCTTGAATAGCAGCTGCATATTTTTCATTAAACATCGCCAACGCTTCTTCTATATTATTCTCTTTGACATATTCCAAAATCATTTTTCTTTCGCTCGCCGCTATTGCCATTTTATCTTCTACTTGCTTTAGTAAGTCTTGTGCAGAGCTATTCTTTTTTAAAAAATTAATTTGTTCTGCCTGATCTGCCATATCCTCGTCTATCTCTGCTAATAATTGTTCTCTTTTAGTCAGATCTGTTGTAGTACATACCCAGAGCAGATTCTTCATAATACTTTGTGTATCACGTCTCATAATCAACTGAGCTTTTGTATTTTGATATGGAGTATTATAGAAAAATTCTACTTTGCTTTTTATTAATGTTAAACTAATAGCTGCCACAATTGATATTAAAAGCATACCTGCTATTACAACTGTAAATGATATTATTAATTTCTTTCCTATCTTTTGATCTTTCATCCATTGCTGCATATCTATAAATTCTGCTACTAAATATAAACAACTATGTCAAGAGTTTTACTGCTTTTTTTATCTATACATTTTAATTATCCTTTTACTGTTACATCTACTTAAAAATTCTTATATCATCCCCAGTCATAACTTCCTGACTAGCCATCGGCAATCCTACCTTTCCTTGTTTCTTTCTATCATTACTTCAACAAGTAATTTATAAGTTTGCCTTTAGTAGCATCTCCTTTCTCCCTATTTTTGATCTTATTCTCTGTTGCATATGTTCTTATCCTATAACGTCACTCATATTATATACCCCTGCTGGTTGTCCACTCAAAAATTTAGCGGCTTGTACTGCTCCCTTTCCAAAAATTGCTTTAGAATAAGCCGTATGAGAAATTTCAATCACCTCATCTGTTCCAGCAAAAATGATATCATGTTCTCCTACAATTGTCCCTCCCCGCACAGAAGAAATTCCGATTTCTTTTTTATCTCTTTTTACATATTCTTTACTTCTATCATATATATAATGATAGGAATTATCCAGCCCTTCATTTATCGCATCCGCTAATGCTAATGCTGTACCACTTGGTGCATCTACCTTTTGATTATGATGTTTTTCTATGATTTCTATATCAAATCCTGCTTCAGCTAAAATCTGTGCTGTTGTTTTTACAATTTTTAATAAAGTATTCACCCCCATTGACATATTAGCAGAGCGCAAAATAGCCACTTTCTTAGAAGCATCCTCCACCTGTGCAATCTGTTTTTCTGAAAGTCCTGTTGTACATAAAACAATGGGAAGTTGTTTTTCTATCGCATAATCTAATCGTTCTTCCAGTTTTTGTGGAGAGGAAAAATCAATCATCACATCTGCTTCTATATTACAAGCTGTAATAGTATCAAATACAGGATATCCATTTTTCTCAACAGCATAAAAATCAACCCCCGCTACTATCTCTGCAGCAGCATCTTCTGCTACTATTTGTGAAATATTTTGTCCCATTTTTCCATTACAACCCACCATAATGATTCTTATCATTTTGTTTATTACCTCCTATATTTAATATTTTATCCGTTTTAGAAGGATATTGCAACTACTATTTTAGTGTTCTTTATTACTATTTAAAATAGTAGCTTAAGTTCACACTTTCCAAACCGTGTAAACTTAAGCTATTATCAAATAATATCTACCCTTTTATAGCCTTTATATTTGATTTTATCATAAAATTCCATATTCCTGCATCACTTTTTTTAATTTTTCTTTATTTTCTTCTTCCATTGGCGTCAACGGTCTTCTTAAATCTCCAACCTGAAATCCCATCATGTTAAGTGCTGTTTTTACTGGAATAGGATTTACTTCGCTAAACAATGCCTTTGCCAGAGGAATCGCTTCTAATTGCAGTTTAGCACTTTGTTTTACATTTCCATTTAAATAATTTTCTACAATATCATGTGTCTTTTTTGGAGCAATATTAGATAAAACAGAAATAACTCCTACTCCTCCTAAAGAAAGTATAGGCACAATTTGATCATCATTTCCAGAATAAATATCTAGCATCCCATCCGCTAAATATGCTAATTTCGCGATCTGTGAAATATCCCCACTCGCCTCTTTTATCGCCACAATATTTTTCACATTTTTCGCTAAAGAAACTGCTGTTTCCGGCAAAATATTACATCCTGTACGGCTGGGCACATTATATAAAACAATTGGTATTTCCACTGAATTGGCAGTTATAGTAAAATGTTCTTTTAACCCATTCTGCGTCGCTTTATTATAATAAGGTGTCACTAATAAAAGCGCATCTGCCCCTGCTTTCTGCGCCTCCTTTGACAGATAAACAGCTGTTTCTGTGCAATTAGAACCTGTTCCTGCAATCACAGGCACTCTCTTATTTGTCTTTTTAATTGCAAACCGAATACAATCTAAATGTTCTTCATGTGTTAGAGTAGAAGACTCTCCTGTTGTTCCGCAGATAATAATTGCATCTGTTCCATTTTCAATCTGAAAATCAATCAGTTCTCCTAACTTATCAAAATTCACCTGATAATCTTCTGTAAATGGAGTTACAATTGCAACACCTGCCCCTTTAAAAATAGCCATACTAATGTCCTCCTTATTTCTTTGTAATATATAGTATTCATTTTTTCCCTACTGGCAACTTCTTTTTCAATATCTTAAAAAAACCGCCCTCAAAAGGACGGCTCTGTATAATCTATCATAATATCAATAAATAGGTAGCGCCCCATCAAGTTTTGATGACAGTTATACAATTATTCACTGTATACCCAAGAAAAAAAGCACAAGGAACTTTTTTCTTTCGGCGTTCTCCCCTTTCTGTTATCTTCTTCTATTCCTTGTATATCCGACAACCTACTCTTGAAGCACGCAACCTCTACTAATTTTTTTAATCATAACATTATCTATAACGCTTGTCAACTATCCTATAAAATAAATTAGATTATAGTTAAGCCTACTTTAAAGCAAAAGGGTCGCTGCGGCAAGGAGGTATTCCAACGAAGCCGCGCTTTCGCTCCGTTCCAGACGTAACGGACACTAAATTCGCAGCCCTTGACAGGTCAGCTCATTAAGTGCCGACGTCTTCCAAGGGGCTTCTTTTGGAATACCTCCTTGCCTTCGCTCGTTAATTGATGGTTCTACTTTTTAAAAAGACAGCTTTCATGATAATAATAAAAAAGCTTTTTACCATTCTTTGTGATAAATGAACTTATCTCGCTATTTTTCTTCTAGTCCTGAAAAATCCAGAGTGGCAAAATAATCTTCTGGAGTTTCTGCCCGTCGTATCATTTTCACCTCTCCATTTTCTTTGAGCAAAAGCTCTGCTGATCTAAGTTTTCCATTGTAGTTATATCCCATAGAAAATCCATGTGCTCCAGTGTCATGAAGTGCCAAATAATCTCCTATCTCTATTTTAGGCAATTTTCTATCAATCGCAAATTTATCATTATTTTCGCAGAGTCCTCCTGTGACATCATAGACATAATCACAAGGCATATCTTCTTTTCCTAACACAGTAATATGGTGATAAGCTCTATACATAGCTGGACGCATCAAATCAACTGCACATGCATCTAATCCAATATATTCTTTATATGTGTGTTTTTCATGAATCGCTTTTGCAATTAAATGTCCATATGGAGCTAACATAAATCTGCCAAGTTCTGTAAATATCGCAATATCTCCCATTCCAGCAGGAACTAAAACCTCTTCAAATGCCTTTCTCACTCCTTCTCCAATCACCATAATATCATTTGATTCTTGTTCTGGCAGATAAGGCACTCCCACACCTCCAGAGAGATTAATAAATGCAATATGCACACCTGTTTCTTTTTGTAATTCTACTGCTGTTTCAAACAATAGTTTTGCTAATGTTGGATAATAATCATTTGTCACAGTATTACTTGCCAGAAAAGAGTGAATTCCAAAATGCTTCACGCCTTTTTCCTTTAATTTTAAAAAGGCTTCTTTCATGTGGCTTCGAGTCATTCCATATTTCGCATCTTGTGGGCTATCCATAATTTGATTATGAATTTTAAAATCTCCTCCCGGATTATAACGACAACACATTGTTTCTGGAAAAGGTGCAATCTTTTCATAAAAATCAATATGTGTGATATCATCAAAGTTAATCACTGCCCCCATTTGAGCAGCTAGCCTAAAATCCTCCTCTGGTGTCACATTAGAAGAAAACATAATCTCTTTTCCCTTTAATCCTATTCTTTCAGCAAGCAAAAGTTCTGTATAGGAAGAGCAATCTGCCCCTATTCCCTCTTCTTTTAAAATTTTCATCAAATATGGATTTGGAGTCGCTTTTACTGCAAAATACTCCTGAAATCCTTTATTCCAAGAGAACGCTTTTTTGAGCTTTCTCGCATTTTCCCTAATTCCTTTCTCATCATAAATATGAAATGGTGTAGGATACTGCTTTACAATCTCTTGTACCTGCTCCAATGTCACAAATGGTTTTTTCTCCATGTCTTTCTACTCCTTTATATAAAGTTACAATCTATAACCTTTTTATCCCTAAAAATCTAATCCCCAAAATACTTATCTTCCTGTAAAAATAAACACTATCAAACTCAAAAAACTAGCCCATATAACAAACTAGCTCCTAGAAGCAACGAATTCCAAAAGAAGCCCCTTGGAAGACGTCGGCACTTAATAAGCAAACC
>CAJUHN010000124.1:6275-10606 GCA_910585935.1 uncultured Lachnospiraceae bacterium
TAGTGCCCGCTACGTCTGGAACGGAGCGAAAGCGCGGCTTCGTTGGAATCGTTGCTTCTAGGAGCGACCCTTTGTTCCTATGTCTTACCGAATATAGCATAATTTTTATTCTCTGTCAACGGCTGACCTATGCTTTTTGTTTCCATAATCGGAACAGAGAATCTGTAATAAATATTGCAACTGCAATTGCTCCTGCGATCAAAAGCGTTTCCTGCAGATTTTTATAAACCATATCCGAACTCTGCATAATAATACTATAAGCTGTTCGATACATCCCTGCTCCCGGAACAACAGGTAAAATTCCGCCGATCAGAAAAACTGTGACTGGCGCTTTTAAAATTCTAGCTGCTAGATGAGATAATAAAGATATCACCATTGCTGACCAAAAATATGCCATAACTGTAGATATTCCCCATGCTTCTGCGAGCAAATAGACCAGCCAGCCTACTGATGCAATTACTGATGTATGTATCAAAAGCTTCTTTGGCACTTCTAATAAAATAGAAAACCCCCATATTGCAATAAAAGCACCGATTATTTGAAAAATCATTCTATTTCCTCCCTATTACATATTCCGAAATACTGCGATTCCAAGACAAGCACCTAATGCGATTGCTGCTGCCTCTACAAATGCTTCTAACATTCTCGCTCCACCAGACATATAATCTCCTTGTAAGGTATCTCGAATCGCATTAGTAATCGCTACTCCCGGTACCATAGGCATAATTGCTCCGATAATAATTGTATCTGTATTGATCAAAAAAGGTAAAATATATTGAAGTGCTAATGTAGACATTACAATCACTGCTGTATTAATTCCGTCTAAAATGAAGTTATTTAATTTAATCTTTCTTCCAATAGTCATTCCTCCAGCTAAAATCACTCCAATTCCTGCTGCTAATATACAATCCAGAGTTTCTCCTCCTAAAAGCACACAAAAAAAAGCTACTGTCAGCACAACTCCTATATTTTTTTGCCTTTGTGAATATTGAACTTCACTCTTTACACACTTCAATTCATGAAATGCTTTTTCCAAATCTATTTCTTCAGAGCAAAATTTTCTAGAAATATCATTCACCAAATAAATTCGGTTTAAATTTGTACTTCTCTTTTCCACTCTTCTGACTACTGTAATTGCATCCATATTAGGATCTGACAGGGTTGCAAAAAACCCTGTCGCAGTCACAAATACATGTGTATGTTTTAAATTCGCCATTTTCAACATATGAGCAATCGTATCTTCCACTCGATATGTTTCCGCCCCACTGCTCAACATAATTTCTCCTGCTAAAACGGCTGTATCCATCAACAATCTATAATCCATAATCTCTCCATTTTTATTTTTTTCTAAAAAAGTCCTATCTTTATTGTTTCAATCCACGCTCAGTAATTTCAAAATGCAGCAGCTTCTTACCATTACGAGGATCGCTCTTGCGTCAGTGGTCAGGATATCTTCTCCCACCACTGCCACAGGATACTATTTTTGCAATTCATCTGATAGAAATGAGGAAATTCTTGTTATTTTATGTTAAAGTTAAAATCTCAAAACCCATTCTTGCTTCTGGTTAAATATAACTTTCAAAAAAGAACTCTCTATTTTTTTTAAACTTCTTTATTTAAACATGAAAACAGCCTCCTCCGATAAATTCTCGGAGTATGGAATTTTTGGGTATAGCCTCTGTATCAATTCCCAAGAAATAATCCAAAAACTTAAGAAGTCTTTTCGCTTCTAAATATTCTTTAGAATCTCTTTCAATACCAAATAAAATCGGCTCTGCGAGCTGCTTTAATACAGCAAGTTCATAAATAAGCGCAGAATTAAACATCACATCTGCTTGTTCCTGAAAAGGAAAAATATTCTTTTCCTCTCCTCTCCTAACAGAATCCCACATATCTAATGTCGTTTTTCCTGTAATCCCTCTATTTTTCGCATCTCTGACCATTCTTCTTATAATTCTGCCATCTGTAGAAGGAATTCGATTGTGTTCATCTACATTTAGCTGTGTCAAAGCACTGATATAAATTTTAAATTTGCTCTCTTTCGGCAGAGAATAGGAAAGTCTGTCATTTAATCCATGTATCCCTTCTATTACTAAAATATCCTCTTTTCCAAGCTTTTTTATATCCCCTCTATACTCTCGAAATCCTGTTTTAAAATTATAAAATGGAAGTTGTACTTCCTCTCCTTTTAATAACTTTGTCATATCCAAATTAAATTGTTCCACATCTAAAGCAGCCAATCCTTCAAAATCTGGCTTTCCAAACTCATCTAACGGACATTCCTGTCTGTTAAAAAATAATTATCCAATGCGATAGGATGAGGATTTAATCCATTTGCCTGTAATTGTATCGATAACCGATGAGAAAACGTAGTCTTTCCAGAAGAAGAAGGTCCAGCTATCATCACAAATTTTCTACCTTTTGTCTGTACGATATCACGAGCAATTTCTGCAATCTTTTTTTCTTGAAGCGCTTCTTGCACTAAAATCATTTCATTTACTTTTCCTCTGCAAATCATTTCATTGAGTTCTCCAACCGTAGAAAGTCCCAATCGCTCTCCCCATTCTTTAGAACTTTTTAAGACTGCAAATAATTTCGTCTGTGGTTCAAATTCAGGAATAGCCTTTGGATCTTTTGCAGTAGGCAGCCGAAGCACAAATCCATCATCATATAATTTTAAATCAAAGTATTTTAAACACCCCGTACTTGGAACCATATAACCATAATAATAATCCTGAAATTCATTGATGCTATAAATATTTACTTTAGAAACTCTTCTAAACCGAAATAATTTTTCTTTGTCATACATTCGATGATGCCGAAACAGTGCAATCGCTTCCTCTGTATGCACACTCTTCTTTTTAATCGGAATATCTGCTTCTACCAGTTCCAACATTCTTTTCTTTACCATTTCTAATAATTCTTGCGTTACCACAATATCCCCTGTAACCTTACAATAATATCCCTTACTGAGAGAAAATAAAATACTAACCTTTTTTAATTTTTCCGCTGGAATCACATCATACATCGCTTTTAATAAAAGTTGTGATACACTTCTGCGATAAGATCTGCTTCCTGCCTCCTCTTTTGTTGTAATAAATTCTATTTCACAGTCCTTTTGTATTCTTTTTCTTAATTCTTTTAACCTTCCATCTTCCATAACCAGAACAATTTCATTTTCATATTGCCCTTGAAACTCTTCTTTTAATTCCAGATATGGTGTTCCGATAGGATATTCCTTTATTATTCCTCCAATTTTTACTTTAGCCATATCCTCAACCTCCCATTATCCTATTTCTTTTTTATTCTATATTCTCCAAAAAGGATTTTTTAATTCTTCTAATAAAACTTCTAATTCTCCCTTTTGTTTCTTTAAATAATCCCCTACAAACTTTACAAATATCTTCTCCAATCCATAATGTCCTGCGTCAATAATACTTAATCCCTGTGCAACAGCATCAATTCCACTGTGATGGTCAATATCTCCTGTAATCAGCACATCTGCTTTTTTCTGTGCCGCTAATGCGATTTCACTCTTACCGCTGCCGGGCAAAATCGCCACTTTCTTAACTTTTTTTTCTCTTTCTCCATATACTAAAACACTTTCCAATTCAAATCTTTCCTTAACCAACATCGCTAACTTTTCTAACGATATCTCTTCTAACATTCTTCCTATCTTTCCCAATCCCTTTTCTTCTTCCGTCACATCCAATACTTCTTCTTGTTCTAGCCTAATCCCTAATCGCTGTATCGCTAAATCTGCCATATCAGCAGCAATATCAAAATTGGTATGCATGGCACAATAGCAAATATCCGCTTTTATCAACATTCGTACTCTTTTTCCGATAAAATTTTCTTCTTTTATCTGTTTCATTCCAGAAAAAATCAAGGGGTGATGTGTGATTAACATATCCACCTTTCTCTCACATGCCCCTTTCACAATCTCATCTGTCGCATCTACCGCTACCATCACTCTTTTAATCTCTTTTTCTTCATCTCCAATTAATAATCCCGGATTATCCCAACCTTCCGCATACTTTAAAGGTGCTATAACCTCTAACACTTCCATCACTTCTCTACATTTCATAAAATTTTATAGGCATAACCCCCCTCTTCCTTTCAGTAGCAAGAGAAATGCCATTCTCCTTTCCATCTTGACAAACTTTAGATAATCACGAACCCCTAACTTTTACATATCTTCTCACTTACATCTCCTAGCTTATCATAACATTCACTTTTCCAAAAGCAGAACAGCCAACGAACCAGCGGAGGCAAAGAAGTATTCCATAAGAAGCCCCTTGGAAGACGTCGGCACTTAATGAGCAAACCCG
>CAJUHN010000125.1 GCA_910585935.1 uncultured Lachnospiraceae bacterium
CCATAAGGAGTTGCGAATTTAGTACCGCTACGTCTGGAACGGAGCGAAAGCGCGGTTTCGTTGGAATAGGAACGCCTTCCCCTATGCGTCCCTTTTAAAAAATATCTCCCTATAACTCTTCTCACTCTTCTGACAATCTCAAAAATTCATCCACCAAATCAGAAAAGCTCTGTAAACTCTCTCTCCAAAAATCTGCCTTCGTCAAATCTATTCCCGCTATTTTTGCAACATCTTCTACACTATTCACCGTCGTTCCATATAACATTTTCCTATACTTATCTATAAATCCCTTCCCTTCTTCCTGATATCTCGCATAGAGTCCTCTCGCAAACAAACCTCCAAAGGCATAAGGAAAGTTATAAAAACTCAGTTCCGCAGAATAATAATGAGGTTTACAAATCCACATATAAGGATGCAAATAATTCTGATCCAGTCCATCTCCATAAGCCTCTTTCTGTGCATCTAACATCATCTGCTCTAATTGCCCAGAAAACAAAAACCCTTCTTTCCGATTTTCAAATACTGCTGATTCAAATAAATATCTAGAATAAATATCCAACATAATCTGTGTGATATCTTGTAATTGGTTTTCTATTAAAACTAACTTTTCCTCTCCTTCTGCCTCTTTGATTAACGTATCCATAACCACTGTTTCATTAAAAGTAGAAGCTGTTTCTGCTACAGGCATACTATAACTCCAATTAAGGGGCTTATGTGATTCAATCTGTAATCCATGATAAGCATGTCCCAATTCATGCGCCAGAGTAACCACATCTCCTAAACTCCCATCAAAGTTTGTGAGAATACGACTCTGCCCTATAAAAGGCAAATTAGCACAAAATGCCCCTCCCACTTTTCCTTTTCTGGGAAAGAAATCTATCCATTCCTCTGTAAAAGCTCTTTCTATCATATCTGCTAAATCTTCAGAAAACCCTTTAAAAATTCCCACCAAATATTCTTTCGTTTCCTCTACTGTAAATTTTCTATGGCTCTCCCCTAACGGAGCAAATAACTCATAAAAAGGAAGCCCATTTTGATATCCTAATAGTTCCCCTTTTCTCTTTAAATACTGACGGAATTTAGGCAAAAACTTTTTCATCTCCTGTAGCATTGCATCTAAAGTTTCCCTTTTCATATGAGATGCTTCTAATGTCATCTCTAGCGGAGAAGCATATCCACGCAATTCACATTCTGTCATTACTTGTAATTTAATATTATTTAAAGAATAACTAACTGCATCTTTTACTTTAACATAAGAATTTAATTCTGCTTCATATGCAGCTTTTCTCACTTCTTTTTCTGGACTATATGCCATATTTCGTATATCAGATAATGTGACTTTTTCTCCTTTATAATCTATCTCCATCGTAGAAGTCAAATAATCACGCATATTTTCCCAACCAGAACCGCCAGACAAATGAAATTTACTGATAATATCTTCTGCCTCTTCGCTCAAAGTATATTGTGCCTGCTTCTTTGTATCTTTTAAAAAGAATTCATATACCTTTAACTCTGGATTCTTTTCTATCAATTCCTCTAAATTAACAATCCCCTTGACATACTTATGAAATACCACAATAGGTTTGCTCATTTCACTCTCAATCTTCTTAATTTTATCCAACTGCTTTACAGTTTCTACGTCCATTGTATCTGCTGACTGCTGTAAGCTGGCAAAATTACCTGTTTTATCATATAAAACATTATACTGCTCTAAAAAAGAAAGCGCCTCTTTTAAAACTTCCCCTTTCCTTTCTATCGTATCATCTGCTACACTCCACTTATCCTGTGCCATCTGTTTTAATGCATCTACTATATTCTCTAACTTTTCTATATCCCTTTTATAATTTTCATCTTCATAACCTGTATATAAGGCTTTTAACGACCATCGTTCCATTGATACCCTCCAAAAAAATTATATTTTTTTATTTTGAAAGCTGTAATTCCATTTGTTCTTGTACACGAGTGACTTCTCGTGTTGCCAGCTCTCGCATCTGTTGTTCCACCCTTTGTTTTCTCACTTCATCTGTATCACCCTCAAGTTCTTGAGAACTATCACTTATCCCCTCTTCCTCTCTCATTTCTGTCTTCCAAATGTTATTTAACATCACTTCTGTTTCCACCCAGAAATTCGAGGCGTTCATCAATTTAGGAAGCTGTACTGATTTTTGATAAGCGTCTATAATATGTGCAAATTCTGGATTAGGATAAATACTATTATCCTGTACTTTACAAGGCAATTTCCCTGTCATTTCATAAAAAGAATCGGTATTATCATCGGTTAAATTCTTTGCCAATTTCTGAGCCATATCCGTAGAAGCTCCATAAGGATTCACCACTGCAACATAATTAGAAGCTAACCCTTTACTCTTTAATGTATCATTTAGATCTGGCAGCGGCGCGATTCCATAATTAAATTCAGAAGCTGCCAAAGTAGCAAGACTCTGCGTCCCTGCAATCGTATACAAAATCTTTCCCTCTAAAAATTCTGATAGCATAGCATTATATTCCACTTCCGAAACATCAAAATAAAGACTTTGATTAAGCTGCTTAAAAAATGTCAGAGAATTGATCACACTTTCATTATCTAAATCAATAATGCTAGAATCATCTCCATACACCCCTCCTAAATTAAAATACTCCCCAATAAACCCATAAGAATAAAACAGATCTAAAACGTCCCATTTTAAAATACTCTCTACTCCCTCATAAGTGCCTTCATAACTCTGAGCAAACTCTATAATTTCCTGAAAAGAAGCAGGAGCAGTTTCTACAAAATTTTTATTGTACAAAAGAAACTCTGTTTCAAAATAAAAAGGATAAGCGATAGTTTTTCCCTGATAAACTGTAGAATTCACGGCTAATTCAGGATAAATCCCTTCCTCATATGCCCCTTCTTTTAATTCCAAAGCCAATCCTGCTAAATATGCCTTTTCCAGCGATTCACTATTTAAAAGAAAAACATCTGCCCTTTGTACCCCATCTATATTGCTCTGATTAATCATCTCCAAATAATCTATAGAAGAAGTAGGAACAAGATTCACAGATACTTGATTCTCCTCCTCAAACATAACCGCAACCTGTTCCAAATAGGGGGTAATGGCATTATCTGCATACCAAAGATTCAAACTCCCCAAATCCTCCAAATTTCCATCTTCTGTTTCCATTTTCTCTTCTGTCTGTGACGTTTTATTTTCGTCCGTCTTTGAATCCTTATCTTCTTCCTTTCCACAAGCTGTCACGCTCATCATAAGACAAGCAGTCATAATAAATAATCCTTTTTTCCATATTCGATACATTCTAATCCTCCATTCATGCGCTGTTTCAAACACCTCTTACTTTCGACAGGCATAAATTTTGTATCAGAAATCTTAAATCCTTATTTTTCCATTTCCATCATTTTCAGTTCAAACACTTGATTTAAAATCTCTGCCATTTCTTCTATATGTTCTTTCGTAATAATAAGAGGAGGAACTAAGCGTATGATATTTTGCCCGGCTGTTATTAAAATCAGCCCTTTTTGTAACGCTTTAAGTATAATGTCCTGAGCCGGAATTGTCAATTCCAATCCTTGCATAAGCCCCTTCCCTCTTCTAGTTTTGACAATATCATATTTTTTTATCATTTCTTCTAATTTTTCTTCTAAATATCCAGAAACTTCATTGACATGCTCTATAATATTTCCCTCTTCAAACAACTCAAACACCCTATTCACTGCCGCACATGCCAACGGATTCCCCCCATAAGTCGTCCCATGATCGCCTGGCTGCATCGCTTTTGCTACTCTTTCCACAGCCACAAATGCTCCTACGGGTATCCCACATCCCAACGCCTTTGCCACTGTCATAATATCTGGTTTTACTCCATACTGCTGCCATGCGAACATTGTTCCTGTGCGCCCCATACCACATTGTATCTCATCTAAAATCAAAATAATATCTCTTTTATCACATAGCTCCCTCACCCCTTGCAAAAACTCCTTTTCCGCAGGATAAATTCCCCCTTCTCCCTGCACCGTTTCTAAAATAATCGCACATGTCTTTTCTGTGATCTGTTCCTTTACACTATCTAAATCATTAAACTCCGCAAACTTCACCCCTCCGATTAATGGTTTAAACGCCTCCTGATATTTCACATTTCCTGTCACAGACAGCGCTCCTAAGCTCCTCCCATGAAAAGAATGTTGCATCGCAATAATTTCATGATCTGTAGTATTATCCTTCTGATACGCATATTTTCTAGCTAATTTAATCGCTCCTTCAATCGCTTCTGTTCCACTATTTGTAAAAAACACTCTATCCATACCAGAAGCCTTTTTAATCTTAACTGCCGCTTCAACCGCCGGCACATTATAATATAAATTAGAAGTATGAATCAATTTATTTATCTGCTGTATCAACGCCTCATTATAACCTTCATTTTTATATCCTAATGCAAACACCGCTATTCCCGCCGCAAAATCTAAATACCTCTTCCCATCAGTATCATAAAGATACACTCCCTCTCCCCTATCTAAAACAATCTGATACCGATTATAAGTATGCAATAAAGCCTCTTCTGCAATATCAATATACTCTTGTGATGTCATCCCTTTTCCTCCTCTTCATTATAAAATCTATTTTCTCCTTCTCCCAAAATAGCTGTTCCAATTCCCTTATTCGTAAATATCTCCAACAACAGACAATGTGGTATTCTTCCATCTAAAATATGCACTCTAGAAACCCCATTTTCAATCGCCTCAATACAATTATTTAATTTAGGCAACATTCCCCCTCCAATATATCCTTCTTCCATTAACTTCCTAGCCTTTTGAATTCGGAGTTCAGAAATTAAACTATTTTTATCCTCTGGATCTTTATAAACTCCTTCTACATCTGTCAAAAAAGCTAACTTTTCCGCTTTCACCGCTCTCGCAATCGCACATGCTGCATCATCTGCATTAATATTATAAGTCTGAAACTCTTCATCCATTCCAATAGGACAGATAATAGGCAGAAAATCTCTTTCTAATAAATCATAAATAACTTTCGGATTTACTTCTGTAATCTCTCCCACAAATCCGATATCCTCTCCATTTGCATACTTTTTCTTCACCTTTAATAGCCCACCATCTTTTCCACTAATACCTACTGCACTCACTCCGAGCTGTTCTACCATCTGTACAAGCCCCTTATTCACCCTTCCAAGCACCATTTCTGCGATCTCCATCGTATCCTCATCTGTCACACGAAGACCATTGACAAATCTAGGCTGCATTCCAGACTTACTCACCCACTTGCTGATTTCCTTTCCACCACCATGTACAATAATCGGTTTAAATCCCACTAACTTTAAAAGTGTTACATCTTTTATCACATTTTTCTTTAATTCAGAATCCACCATAGCACTTCCACCATACTTCACCACAATAATTTTACGATTAAATCTCTGAATATAAGGGAGTGCCTCGATTAAAACTTCTGCCTTTTTCAGCCATTCTTCCATTCCGTTTATCTCCATTTCCCATTTCCTCCATACGTTTTATTCTAATAAATCTTAAACATCTATTTTAATTCCACTATTTCTATCCACATCTAAATCAAATTTCCGCTTAAGACAAGGGTATATTCCAACAAAGCCGCGCTCCCGCTCCGTTCCAGACGTAATGGTACTAAATTCGCAGCCCCTAACAGGACTGCTCATTAAGTACCAACGTCTTCCAAGGGGCTTCTTTTGGAATATACCCTTGTCTTAAGCTAGTTTCTCATATAATCTACTCTAAAAAGCATAATAACTTTTATTCAACTATCCCCCTATAATTTCCCCTCTGTAATAAATATCTCATCAATAAAAACTCTGTCCACGTCCAGAAAGTAACGCCAGATAAATACGATGTCTAGGCAGACCCTTGGAGGACGTCGGCACTTAATGAGCGAACCCACAAGGGTTCAGCGAATTTAGTACCGCTACGTCTGGAACGGAGCGAGAGCGCGTCTGACAAGACATCGTATTTATCTGGCGTGAACCTCCCACACCAACGTCAAATAGCCCCCAAGAAACTAAATACTATATCCCTCATTCTATTAAGACCGATAATCCGCATTTACTTTAACATAATCATAGGTCAAGTCACACCCCCAAGCAATCGCCATCTCTTCTCCTTCTTTTATATCTACAATAACAAATACCTCCGCTTCCGATAAAATCTTCGTCGCATACCCTTCACTATAATCAGTAGCCATACCATTTTTCACCACTTGAAGACACCCTGCTGCACTTTCAAAATAAATATCTGTCTTATCTGGTTGAAACTCCGCTCCTGAATATCCCATCGCGCACAAAATTCTGCCCCAATTAGCATCATGTCCAAAAATAGCTGCTTTTGTTAAATTAGATGTGATAACTGACTTACTCAATACTATTGCCTGTTCCTTTGTCTTAGCATTTACCACTTTCACCTCCAACAGCGCTGTAGCTCCTTCTCCATCTCCAGCTATTTTCTTAGATAAACTTGTCATAACTTTATTTAATACCTCTTTAAAAACTTCATATTCATTTCCTTTTTCTCTAATTAATTCATTTTCAGCCCTTCCATTTGCCAATAATAAAACAGAATCATTTGTAGAAGTATCCCCATCTACTGAGATCATATTAAAAGTATCCTTTACCACTTCACTCAATGCCTCTTGTAATAGAGATTTTTCTATCGCAATATCTGTAGTGATAAAACAAAGCATAGTCGCCATATTAGGGTGTATCATTCCAGAACCTTTACACATTCCTCCTAAAACAACCTTTTTTCCTCCTATCTCAAATTCAAATGCCGTCTGTTTTGAAATAGTATCAGTAGTCATAATAGCCTCTGCTGCCGCTGTCCCGTCTGAAAGTTTATCCCCCAAAGCATCTTTTAACTTCTCAATTCCATTTAATATAATATCCATAGGAAGCTGTTTTCCAATCACTCCAGTAGAAGCCACTAAAACAGCATCTTGTGGAATAGATAATACCTCTCCTGCCTTCTTTGCCATATCCATGCAAGATTGATATCCTTCTTCTCCTGTACAAGCATTTGCCACGCCACTATTCACAACAATCGCCTGCGCGCTATCAGATTCTTTCACCACCTTTTGATCCCATTTCACTGGAGCTGCCTTTACCAGATTTGTTGTAAATGTCCCTGCCGCTATACAAGGAACTTCACTATATACCATAGCCATATCACTTTTATTATTTTTTTTAATTCCTGCGTAAATCCCCGCTGCTTGAAATCCCTTTGCAGCCGTAACGCCTCCCTCTAATCTTTTCATCATTTCTTTTCCTTTCTATATTTTAAATTTAACCATCCAGTTTCAACACTCATAAACGATCATTTCAAAATACCTTAAAAAAAATATCCATCTCTTTTATGGAAACATAGGAACTTGCAATAATCCTTCTGTTTCTTTCAACCCAAACATTAAATTCATATTTTGAATCGCCTGCCCTGCTGCCCCTTTTACTAAATTATCCATTGCCCCCATCATAATCACTCTATTTGTTCTTATATCTACCTTTATATTTACATCTACAAAATTACTTCCTTCCACCCAACGAGTTTCTGGACATATTCCTTGTTCCAGAAAACGCACAAATTTTTCTTCTTTATAATAATTTTGATAGATCTCCCTCAATTCCTCTTCTTTCCTCTGTTTTTTCAAAGAGGCATATGCTGTGACTAAAATTCCTCTATTCATAGGAACTAAATGAGGAGTGAAATTAATAAAAACAGGAAATCCTGCCTGATAGGAAAACTGTTCTTCTATTTCTGGTGTATGTCTATGTACTCCAACTCCATATGCCTTTATATTCTCATTCACTTCACAGAATAAATTATCTACCTTTGCCCCTCTTCCAGCTCCTGATGTGCCCGACTTTGCATCAATAATAATTGTATTAGCATCAATTACCCCCTCTTTTATAAGTGGATAAACAGATAAAAAAGAACATGTAGGATAACACCCCGGATTTGCCACCAATCTCGCATTTTTTATTTTATCCCGATTGATTTCACACAACCCATAAACTGCCTCTTCTAAATATTGCGGACTCTTATGTTCTATTTTATACCATGCTTCATAAGTCTTCACATCTTTTATTCTGAAATCCGCACTCAAATCCACAATCTTAGTTTTACTCAGAATATTATCATTCATCATAGAAGCACAATATCCTTGTGGTGTTGCAGTGAATATCACATCTGCACTATTTGCCAATTCTTCTATATTATCATCAAAACACTTCTCTTCTACTAATTGAAACATATTACGATAAACATCTGCATATGGTTTTTCTATATAACTTCTAGACCCATACCAAATAATCTGTGCCTCTCTATGCTGTAATAACAAACGCACTAATTCATTACCAGCATAACCTGTTGCACCAATAATTCCTACTTTAATCATCTTTTTCTCTCCTTTTTATAACAATCCTTTTTATAAATATTTTTTCTCATTCAGAAATCAAAATCTATCCTTTTCTTCTATTCCTAAAAATGAACCCTATCATACTTTTCAAATCCGCTTATTACCATAAAAAAAGCTGCTCCCTGTTATAAAAATAACAACCCTCACAACATCTTATAATTATACATCTATACAGAATATTATGCAACAGATTTTTTTCTTTTTCTAAAAAATTATTTCTTAAAAAATAAAAAAATACTTTAATTTCAAGAATATAAATCATTCCTATCCACTTTTCACTTTTTTTAAAAAGTGCTTGCATATTTTTTACTAATGATGTATATTTATGATGTGTGAAACAAAACAATATTATTATAATAATTCTTAATACACTTTAGGAGGTATCTTTTCATGAAAGATAAAGTAATACTCGCATATTCTGGAGGACTTGATACGACAGCTATCATTCCTTGGTTAAAAGAAAACTATGACTATGATGTTATTTGCGTTTGTGCTGATGTAGGACAAGAAAATGAATTAGATGGACTAGAAGAAAGAGCGAAACTCTCTGGCGCATCTAAATTATATATTGAAGATTTAGTAGATGAATTTGTAGATGACTATGTGATTCCAACCGTACAGGCAAATGCTGTCTATGAAAATAAATATTTATTAGGCACTTCCTTCGCCAGACCCGTTATCGCAAAAAGATTAGTAGAAATTGCCCGCAAAGAAGGCGCTGTCGCTATTTGTCATGGCGCTACTGGAAAAGGAAACGATCAAGTGCGTTTTGAATTAACGATAAAAGCCTTAGCTCCTGATCTTAAAATTATCGCTCCTTGGAGATGTAATGACACTTGGAAAATGCAATCTAGAGAAGATGAAATCGAATACTGCAAAGCTCATGGGATCGACCTTCCATTTTCCGCTGATAACAGCTACAGCCGTGACCGCAATTTATGGCATATCAGTCATGAAGGATTAGAATTAGAAGATCCTGCAAATGAACCTAATTATGACCATTTATTAGTACTCGGTGTCACACCTGAAAAAGCTCCTGATGAAGGCGAATATGTCACTATGACATTTGAAAAAGGTATTCCTACCAGTATCAATGGAGAGAAAATGAAAGCTTCTGATATCATTCGCAAATTAAATGAATTAGGCGGAAAACATGGTATTGGAATCGTAGATATCGTAGAAAATCGTGTTGTAGGCATGAAATCCCGCGGTGTTTATGAAACTCCTGGTGGAACAATCTTGATGGAAGCTCATACCCAATTAGAAGAACTCATTTTAGATCGTGCTACCCTTTCCTATAAGAAATTAGTAGCAAACGAATTTGCAAATATCGTATATGAAGGAAAATGGTTCACCCCTCTCAGAGAAGCATTACAAGCTTTTGTTGAATCCACGCAAAAACAAGTAACTGGTGAAGTGAAATTCAAATTATATAAAGGCAATATCATCAAAGCAGGCACAACTTCTCCATACTCCTTATATAGTGAATCCCTTGCAAGCTTTACTACTGGTGATTTGTATGACCATCACGATGCAGAAGGATTCATCAACCTATTTGGATTATCTATGAAAGTCCGTGCGATGAAAGAAGCTGCTATTCAAAAAGATAACAAATAAGAATACATTGTTTATTAAAGGTTCGCACCGACCATGATCTATTCCAACGAAACCACGCTTTCGCTCCATTCCAGACGTAACGGTACTAAATTCGCAGCCCCTAACGGAACTGCTCATTAAGTGCCGACGTCTTCCAAGGGGTTTCTTTTGGAATAGATCATGGTCGGTGCTAGTTTATTTCATAAATCAGTTTCCAAATGTAATGATACATTTATCGTATTATCGTAAAAAAATTCATACTTTCAATAAAAAAACTATCTATATAACTTCCCTAACTCAATCTATCAATTCATATCCTCAAAAAAACCAAAAAAGAAAATATTCTCATATATGCTGAAATTTCAACATTTGTAGAAGGGCAAAAAAGTAGCGGTGGCAGGACTCTATTCCGAAAGAAACCCCTTGGAAGACGTCGGCACTTAGTGAGCAGTTCCGTTAGGGGCTGCGAATTTAGTACCGTTACGTCTGGAACGGAGCGAAAGCGCGGTTTCGTTGGAAT
>CAJUHN010000126.1 GCA_910585935.1 uncultured Lachnospiraceae bacterium
AGATTTAGAAAAACAAACATCAAAATACGAATATGAACAAAAAAAAGCAGAAAGTTTAAAAAAGAGTTTAGAAGAACAAGTATCAAAATATGAATATGAGCAAAAAAAGGCAGGAGGTTTAAAAAAGGATTTAGAAAAACAGATATTTTTATCTGAAGAACAACAAAAAAGAGCAGAGAAATTAGAAGAACAGTTAAATGAAAAAATATATGAATATAAAAAGGAATTAGAACAGGTAAAACAGTTAGAAGAAGAAAAAGAATTTCAAAGAAAACAAACAGATTATTTTGAGGAAAGATTAAAAAAGAAAGCGTCACAGTTTTTATATGAACAGAGAAAAGCAGAAGAATTAAAACGCAAATGTAATGAGTATGAAGCTAGATTATCTTTGTATCAAAAATCAAAACTCTTTCGATTAATGTTATGGAAATGGAAAATAAGCAGTAAGACACGCTTTTATTTAAAAAAAGCTATTTATACTTTTGGAAATAGAGTTTATACAAAACTTTTGCCCTACCCAAAATTGCGATCCTTTTGCTCTAAAGTAAATCGAAAGTTAAAATTATTTAAAAATCCACAGGCAGTAGTTTCTTATCATAGAAAAAAAGAGGAAAATATCAATCAGAGCACTAAGAAAAGGAATATGAATACAAGGTTAAAAAAACCCTTAGAAATGAATGTTGCAATAATTGCGGATGAATTTACTTATAATAGTTTTCGCTATGAATGTAATATTTTTCCTCTTAATCCCGATAATTGGAAAAAGATATTGGAAGAAAAGGAGATTGATCTTTTCTTTTGTGAATCAGCTTGGGCAGGAATAGATCCTATAAAACGACCATGGAGAGGTCAAATATATGGCAGTATTAATTTTAAGAAAGAGAATAGAGGAGTTTTACTTGAAATTTTAGCCTATTGTAAAGAAAATAACATACCAACGATATTTTGGAATAAAGAAGATCCTACACATTATCCAGATAAAGTACATAACTTTGTGGATACCGCAGTAAAATTTGACCATATTTTTACAACAGATGCAGATTGCGTGGAGAAATATAAAAAAGACTATGGACATAAAAGTGTTCATTTGCTCATGTTCGCAACACAGCCTAAATTATTCAATCCTATAGAAGAATTTCAACGGACAGAAGAAATTATATTTGCAGGAAGTTGGTATCAACAGCATCCTGCCCGATGTGAAGAAATGGGAGGAATATTAGATAATATTATTGCCAGTAAATATCCTTTGAAGATATATAATCGTCATTCTGAAACCGATGATCCGAATCATATTTTTCCAGAAAGATTTCAAGAATATTTACATCCCAGTCTTCCTCATGATCAAATGAAAACGGCATATAAATCCAGTAAATATGCCTTAAATATCAATACTGTTACCCATTCTTCTTCTATGTTTGCAAGGCGAGTATTTGAACTGATGAGCAGTCACACCTTAGTGGTTTCTAACTATTCTAAAGGAATGGAAGAACTATTTGGAGATAGAATCGTATTTATAGATGGAACTCATGAGATTGTGATAGAACAAGAAGAAGAGAAACGAGAAAAGGCGTTATATAATGTATTAGCACATCATACCTATAAACAAAGATTTCATCAAATCCTGAAAGATATAAATTTGAGTTTTATAGAAGAAGATGATGATATTACATTTTTATTTGAAATAAGAAATGAAGAAAGCGCAAAAAATGCATATAAAAAACTACAGGAAATAGACTATGGAAATAAAAAAGGAATTTTCTATATAAAGAAAGAATGTTCAGAAGTAGAACTTAGACATATTGTTACAATTTATAATGGATTTCTAGTCAATGTAATTTCTGAGGATTATTGCTGTAAATATGAGGATGTATTATCGATTGATACGAAATATTTTATTATTGCTGATGGTAATCTCTCAAATGACTTTGTAAGAAAGGCAGTATTACACTTTGAATATTTAGAAAATACGATAGGAATAACAGAAGGAAAAAATAAATTCACTTTTATAGAGAATGAGAAAATTAATAATGTGTTGTTCTCAAAAAATATGTTTTATGAAGTCAAAAAGACATATTCTGGAATAGAAAATATGACATTTAAAATTTATCAATGTTAAAAAATAATATGGTTTTAATAAACCATGCTGTTTTTTGTAGTTGGAATAATTGGACAATATATATCTGTTCTGTTTGCAGAATTAAAGGATAGACCAATCTATATAATAGAAGAAAAGATTAATTTCCATTAGTCATTACTTTTTATGATTTTTTAACAATAGTTTATAAAAAGAAAAAGTCAGATAAAAAACAATATTTTTGTCTGGCTTTTTTCATATACCTTTTTTCTGATTTTAGAAAAATATTGTATTTTTTATCCATTTGTTCTAAAATGAGAAAGAAAAGAATTTAAAAATGAGGTGATGGAAATGGCAGTGGAGGGGCAATTAAAAGAACATACAAATATAAAAGTAAAACAGCCAGATTTATATAAAGTAGTGATGTTTAATGATGATTTCACTCCTATGGAGTTTGTAGTAGAGATCTTAATGACAATATTTCATAAGACCTATGGAGATGCTATCAAAACAATGATGATGGTGCATAAAGGAAATCGTGCGGTAGTGGGCAGATATGCCTATGATATTGCAAAAACAAAGGTAGAAAGAGCGATAAAGTTAGCCAGAGCGGAGGGCTATCCTTTTCGTGTTGAGGTACAAAAATAGATGGAAAGTTATTCTTTAAAAATTTCAAAAGAAGTAGAAGAAGTGCTCAATAGAGCTGCTATTTTAGCGAATCAAATGAAACATGAATATGTGACGCCAGAACATTTGATTTATGCATTAACGGAAAATGAGAGATTTAAAACAGCATTTGAAAGATGTGATGGGAGTATAGATATGCTGCAGGAAGAGTTAAAAGAATACTTAAGAGAGAATTTAGAAGAATTGCCGAAAGTGACTAATATAGCAGTGAGTTCAGGATTCAATCAAGTACTCTCTTATGCAGCAATTCAAGCAGATGAATGTGAAAAACAAGTAATGGAATTACCCCATGTTGTCTATGGTCTTTTTAGACTGAAAGAAAGTTTTGGAGTATATTATATACAAAAACAGGGAGTAGAGCTAGTTTCTTTACTTTATGAACTGAATGGAGAAAAAGAGAAAGAGGAAAAAATAGAAGCTCCCCAGAATGATAACTTTCTAAAAAAATGCACCATTTGTTTAAATGACGTTGTAGATTCTCAGAATCCTCTGATAGGAAGAGAAGAAGAGTTAGAGCGCACAATGCAAGTTTTATGTAGGCGTTATAAAAATAATCCGCTCCATATAGGGGAATCTGGAGTAGGAAAAACAGCTATCACATATGGGTTAGCGCGCAGAATTAAAGAAGGTCTTGTGCCAGAAAAATTAAAAGATGCAGAAATATTTTCTTTTGATTTAGGTGGGCTGCTGGCAGGAACACAATTTCGAGGTGATTTTGAAAAACGTTTAAAAGAATTAATGGAATCACTTAAAAAAAGAAAAAATCCTATCTTATATATTGACGAAATCCATAATTTAGTAGGAGCAGGTTCTGTCAGCGGAGGGTCATTAGATGCTTCTAACCTTTTAAAACCTTATCTGACAAGCGGAGAAATTCGTTTTATCGGTGCTACTACTTATGAAGAATATAAAAAATATTTTTCTAAAAATAAGAGTTTAGTCAGAAGATTTCAAAATATTGATATCAAAGAACCTTCCATAGAAGAAGCGACAGAAATTTTAAAAGGAGTACAAAAGCATTATGAGGAATTTCATGGAGTACACTATCAAAAAGGGGTCATGGAATATGCGGTAGAATTGAGCAATAAATATATAAATGAACGCTTTCTGCCAGATAAAGCGATAGATTTAATTGATGAAGCAGGGGCATATCGTGTGTTACATCCAGAAGAAAAGAAAGTGCAGATTGTAGATAAAAAATTAATGGAAGAAGTGCTTTCTAAAACCGTGAATATTCCAAAAGAAACAGTAGAAACACAAGAAGTAAAGAAATTAGCTATGTTAGAGAGAAAACTGAAAGAAAAGGTATTTGGACAAGAAGAGGCGGTCATACAGCTTTCTAATGCGGTGAAATTTTCTAAAGCCGGATTAAAGGAAGAGAATAAGCCCATCAGTAATCTTTTATTTGTCGGACCTACAGGAGTAGGAAAGACAGAAATGGTGAGGGCATTAGCAGATATTTTAGGAATTCATCTAATACGTTTTGACATGAGTGAATATGCAGAAAAGCATACAGTCGCAAAATTAATCGGTTCTCCAGCAGGATATGTAGGATATGAAGAAGGCGGAATCCTCACAGAAACGATCAGAAAACATCCACATTCTGTTCTTTTATTAGACGAAATGGAAAAAGCACACCCTGATGTTTTCAACGTGTTACTTCAAGTGATGGATTATGCTACTTTGACAGATAATCAGGGAAGAAAGGCGGATTTTAGAAATGTGATTATTATCATGACATCGAATGCAGGAGCAGATAAAGCAGGAAAAGCTCCACTAGGATTTACAAAAGGAGAATTAAATGAAGGAGCGATTTCCGATGCAGTGAATCGAACTTTTAGTCCAGAATTCCGTAATCGTTTAGACAGAATTATCATTTTTAATCCTATTAATGAAGAAATGGCAGAACAGATAGTACAAAAACAGATAAAATTATTACAAGAAAAGCTCATAGAAAAAGAAATTATTTTATCATTGAGTATAGAAGGAAAGAATTATTTAAAAGAAAAAGGATTGAGCAGAGAGTATGGAGCTAGACAGATACAAAGAGTAATTAATACAGAGTTAAAACCTCTGTTAGTAGATGAAATTTTATTTGGAAAGCTGAAAAAAGGCGGTCATTGTGAGGTGGATTATAAAGAAGGAAAAATGGTACTTAAAGTAAAGAAAAAAGAAAATGATCTTGCAGGACAAAAAAAGAGTTCTTCTTGATGCTTTTGTATAAAATAATAAATATTGAATATGGAAAGAAGAGTAATTTTTGAAACATGAAATTAAGAAAATAAGATATTTTAACCACAGGTTCGCACGGCAAGGAAGTATTCCAGCGAAGCCGCGCTCCCGCTCCGTTCCAGACGTAATGGTACTAAATTCGCAGCCCCTAACGGAACTGCTTATTAAGTATCAACGTCTTCCAAGGGCTTCTTATGGAATACTTCCTTGCCTTAGCTAGTTTATTGCTATTCTAAAAAAATAAAGAAAAAATCATATTGTCTATAAAAAGAAAAAGTTTTAGCTTTTTCTTTTTCTGTGAAGTGTAAGTAACCATTATAATATAATCTGTTTTGTTAGTTGAATTAGATAATATTCATAAGATTAATAATAATTTCAAGTTTCAGATGAACTAGCTTTAAAAACTTGCCCATGCTATAAACTAGCGTGGGAAAGAAATGATTCCAAAAGAAGCCCCTTGGAAGACGTCGGCACTTAATGAGCGTTCGGTAACGAACAGTGAATTTAGTACCGTTATGTCTGGAACGGAGCGAAAGCGCGGCTTCGTTGGAACATTTCTTTCCGGAGCGACCCTTTGGTCAAAATATATTTCTTAATTTTTCTAGTTTTTTTGTTTCGTTTTTCTATAATTTCTTATCTCTTTTTTTATTATTACCAAAAATCAGTATTTTCATTAATTTTAAAAAGATCGAAAAAACCCTTGACAAAATTAAAAAAAAGAGATACCCTATATAGGTATTGAGAAATAATACCCTACATGGGTATATGAGATAGGAGTGATAGAAATGAAAACAGAAACATATGATATTCAAGGAATGTCTTGTGCAGCATGTAGTTCCGCGGTGGAACGTGTGACAAGAAAGCTTCCGGGAGTGGAAGAAAGCAATGTCAATCTCACGACTGCAAAAATGGTAATCACTTATGATGAGAAACAAGTGAATCCAGAACTCATCTGTGAAAAGGTAGAAAAGGCAGGGTTTCATGCAAATTTATATAGAAAAGAGGAAGCAAAAGATGAGAGAGAAGTTTGGAAAGAGAAAGAAGAGAACTTAAAAAAGGAAAAGCAGCGTCTTATCATTTCCATTTGTTTTGCCATACCATTACTTTATATTTCTATGGGACATATGATGCCATTTCCTATGCCGCTGCCCCGAATCATTGATATGCACCATAATCCGCTTGGATATGCACTAGCTCAGCTTATTTTGACATTGCCGATTTTGTGGAATGGAAAGCGGTTTTATATCAATGGGATAAAATCTCTTCTAAAGGGGAATCCAAATATGGATTCTTTAGTAGCAATCGGCACAGGAAGCGCATTTTTATATAGTCTTTTTATGACAGTTTCTATACTGAGTTCAGAAGATGCAGTACACCATTTATATTATGAATCAGCAGCAGTTGTAGTGACTTTGATTATGTTGGGAAAATATATGGAAAGCCGCAGTAAGGGAAAGACATCAGAAGCCGTTCGAAAATTGATGGAATTAGCGCCAGATACAGCTATTTTATTAAGAGGAGAAAAACAGATAGAAGTTCCTGTGGAGCAGATTAAAGTGGGGGATCATATTTTAATAAAACCCGGCAGTAAAGTTGCGTTAGATGGAAAGGTCACAGCAGGAAACAGTAGTATAGATGAATCCATGCTCACAGGAGAGAGTGTTCCCGTTGAAAAAAATATTGGAGATATGGTCATCGGAGGGAGCATAAATTATAATGGTGCGCTAGAAGTAGAAGTTTCTAGAGTAGGGGAAGATACTACATTAGCACAGATTGTAAAAATGATGGAAGATGCACAGGGAAAGAAAGCACCTATTTCTAAAATGGCAGATATTGTTGCAGGATATTTTGTCCCTACGGTTATGATCATTGCGTTTGTAGTTTCTCTTTTATGGTTTTTTACTGGTCATGATTTAGCCTTTGTATTAAAAATATTTGTTTCTGTTCTGGTCATCGCTTGTCCGTGTGCTTTAGGGTTGGCAACCCCGACTGCTATTATGGTAGGGACAGGACTTGGAGCGAATCATGGAATTTTGATAAAAAGTGGAGAAGCTCTAGAAATTACACATAAAGTCAATACAATAGTTTTTGATAAAACTGGTACAATTACAGAAGGAAAACCGAAATTAATTCATTTGGTGAAATTAGCGAATACAAAATATACAGAAGAGGAATTGTTGTCATTCGCCGCTTCTGCTGAAAAACAGTCAGAACATCCTCTAGCACAGGCGATTGTAAAAGGAGCAGAAGAAAGAAATGTGCCATTTTATCCTGTGGAAGAATTTAAAAGTATAACGGGAAAAGGAATTGAGGCTGTGATAGATAAAAAGGAAATCGTGATAGGAAATCAGAGATTTATAGAAGAGAGAAGCAAAAGCCAAAAAGAATGGATAGAAAAAGCACAAGAAATGGCTTCTCAAGGAGAAACTCCTATGTTATTATCTATAGAGGGAGAAATTATGGCTATTTTAGGAGTAGCAGATACGATAAAAAATACGAGTAAAGAAGCGATAGAACGAGTGAAAAAGCTGGGAATGGAAGCTATTATGCTGACAGGAGATAATAAAAAAACAGCAGATTATATTGGAAAACAAGCGGGAGTGGATAAAGTGATTGCAGAAGTTCTCCCACAAGATAAGGCTTCGGTAGTGGAAAAGTTACAAAAAGGGGATAAAATTGTGATGATGGTGGGGGATGGAATTAATGATGCTCCTGCATTAGTACAGGCAGATATCGGATGTGCGATAGGAAATGGAAGCGATATCGCACTAGAATCTGCGGACATTGTTTTAATGAAATCTGATCTGAGAGATGTGCCCAAAGCAGTTATGTTAAGTAAAGGAACAATACGAAATATTAAACAGAATCTATTTTGGGCATTTTTCTATAATAGTTTGGGAATCCCGGTGGCAGCAGGACTTTTATATTTATTTGGAGGACCGTTGTTAAATCCAATGGTAGCAGGACTCGCGATGTCTTTTAGCTCTGTATCTGTAGTGGGAAATGCTTTACGCCTTAGAAATTTAAAATTAGATACAAATAGATAGATACATGCTGTTATAAAAGTTAAATACCTTACTGTTTATGGTATTTTAAATTTGATATTAGTGTTTTTGGTTAGGTATTTGACAATAAAAAGGAGAAAAAAATGGAATGTAATTGCAATAAGATAACACATCGGGATGAACAGGAATTAAAATCTTTAATTAATCGTTTGAATCGAATAGAAGGGCAGGTGAGAGGAGTGAAAGCAATGCTGGAAGAAGAGCGGTATTGTGTAGATATTTTAACACAGATATCGGCGATTCAGTCGGCATTAAATAGTTTTAATAAAGAACTTTTAGGAAATCATATTAAAAGCTGTGTGGTAGAGAGTGTAAAAAATGGGGATGAAACGGTTATTGATGAGTTATGTGAAACCATGAAAAAATTGATGAAATAAGAAATATTTAATTTTAATATTAGGAAGAAAAATATAAAATATAATAAAGGAGAGATTTTTATGATAACTTATAAAGTAGAAGAAATGAGCTGCAATCATTGTGTATCCAGAATAGAAAAGGCTTTGACGGAAGCAGGAATAAAACATAAGGTTTCTTTAGAAAATAAGACCGTGGCGATTGAAGATGAGCAAAATAATGGAGAGAAAGCAGTGGAGATTTTAGATGATTTAGGATTTTCAGCGATAGCAGAATAAAATTTTAAAAAAAGTAGTTGCAATTTTTTGAAAAATAGTATAGTATATCACAAGAGGCATACAAATGTCCGCAGTAGAAAAACAAAAAATTGTATGAGGAGTTTAAAAAGATGAATCAGAAATTAAAAGTTGGTATTTTGGGCGCAACAGGAATGGTAGGACAGAGATTTATTTCACTATTAGAAAACCACCCATGGTTTGATGTAGTGACAGTAGCTGCCAGTCCGAGAAGTGCGGGAAAAACATATGAAGAGGCTGTAAAAGAACGCTGGAAAATGACAACTCCTATGCCAGAATCAGTGAAAAAATTGATAGTGATGAATGTCAATGAAGTGGAGAAAGTCGCTAGCACAGTAGATTTTGTTTTTTCCGCTGTAGATATGACAAAAGAAGAGATCAAAGCCATAGAAGAAGAATATGCAAAAACAGAAACTCCTGTTGTTTCTAATAATAGTGCGCATAGATGGACAAAAGATGTGCCTATGGTAGTTCCAGAGATTAATCCAGAACATTTTGAAGTGATACCATATCAAAAAGAAAGACTTGGTACAAAAAAAGGATTTATAGCAGTAAAGCCGAATTGTTCGATTCAAAGTTATGCTCCTGCTTTGACAGCCTGGATGGAATATGAGCCTTATGAAATACTTGTTACCACTTATCAGGCAATTTCTGGAGCAGGAAAAACGTTTCAAGATTGGCCGGAAATGATAGAAAATATCATTCCCTATATTGGCGGAGAAGAAGAAAAAAGTGAACAAGAACCGCTTCGTTTATGGGGAAAGATAAAAAATGGAGAGATTGTAAAAGCACAATCGCCTAAAATTACCTGTCAATGTATTCGTGTTCCTGTGTTGAATGGACATACTGCTGCAGGCTTTGTGAAGTTCAGAAAGAAGCCTAAAAAGGAAGAATTAATTGAGAAGTTGGTGAAATTTAAAGGGCTTCCACAGACATTAAAATTACCAAGTGCTCCAAAACAATTTATTCAGTATTTAGAGGAAGATAATAGACCACAGGTGAAGTTAGATGTAGATTTTGAGAATGGAATGGGAATTTCTATAGGGAGATTGAGAGAAGATAGTATTTATGATTTCAAATTTATAGGACTTTCTCATAATACTGTTCGAGGAGCAGCAGGTGGTGCAATATTATGTGCAGAATTATTAAAGGCACAAGGATATATAGAAGCAAAATAGGTTTTGAACAAAGGGTCGCACAGGCAAGACCCTATTCCAACGAAGCCGCGCTTTCGCTCCGTTCCAGACGTAACGGTACTAAATTCGCAAATCCCGCTTCTTGCGGGTTTGCTTATTAAGTACCAACGTCTTTCAAGGGGCTTCTTTTGGAATAGGGTCTTGCCTGTGCTAGTTTATAGTATCGGCAGGTTTGTGGAGCAAGATAGTAGTTTATTCTAAAGTACTATGGAAATGGTATGATGAAGGATATAAATCGAAGATGCCATCTGCAGGAATGATGAAGATCTGACACTATGTCTGGTAAAAGATTTGTGAATCGTATTTTAGGTCACGTCAGTTTGTTTATGACTATACACATTTTGCGATACCGCTCACAAAATAAGACATTACCTTCTTTTTTATTTTTTACTATAATCTAATTCAGAAGCTTCTAAAAAAATAAAATATTTTGAGGTGATGAGATATGGATCAAACTATATTTTGTGAAAATTTGAAAAAATTTCGTTTGTCAAAAAATTATACACAAGAACAGGTATCCAACAATCTGAATATAAATGTACAGACTGTTTCTAGATGGGAATGCGGAACAACTTTGCCAGACGTTTTGACTCTTCCTGTTTTAGCAAGGCTCTATGGAGTAACGGTAGATGATTTTTACAAAAAGA
>CAJUHN010000127.1 GCA_910585935.1 uncultured Lachnospiraceae bacterium
TCCAAGGGGCTTCTTTTGGAATCGTTCCTTGCCGTAAGCTAGTTTATTGGCGGTTCTACAAACGTGAAGGTTATACCTTTATCATAAATAGTTTATTTTATGAATTAGACAGGGATTATGAAAGGTGATAGAATAGAGTTGTTTGCTGCTATAGTAATTTTACTAGGTACAAAGGGAGAAGAGAGATGTTATGGAAATTCAGAATAATATAATAAAATATTAATCGGAAATTGCCAAATGTCCTGATCCTGAAAAAACTCTTTAGAATTTTAAAGACGGTATAACAAGAGTTAACAGCCAAAAGTATGATGAGCAATTTAAAAATAGTGGATTTTTTACTATTGTGAGAAAAAATTCCACAAGTGATACTCGAATAGAAACACTGAAAATAATTGTGGAACATTTTCAGCCATAGTGATAGGAATTTATTACATATGTGAAGAAATTTCTGTTTCTAGAATAGTCAAGAAACTAGCGAAGGAAAGGAACGATTCCAAAAGAAGCCCCTTGGAAGACGTCGGCACTTAATGAGCAGTCCTGCTAGGGGCTGCGAATTTAGTGTCCGTTACGTCTGGAACGGAGCGAGAGCGCGGCTTTGTTGGAACGTTCCTTTCCAAAGCGGAAACTCAGTCAAAATGTGATAGGGAAAACAACAAATTTTAGATTTTCTTTTATAGTGATATTTGACAGAGCATGATTAGAATTGTATAATAGAAATTGGATATTTTTTCTAATAGGAAAATGTTCTGAAAAAGATATCGATTTAGAAATATAGAAAAAAGATGGATGGGGGAATATGACTGTATGGCAGAAATTAATTATTTAGCAAAAGAAGTAGAGAAGAGAAAGAATTTGGAAGTGAATCTTCCGAAATATTTCAATCAGTTACTCTCTATTTATTCTCAATATTCTTATATTCGTTTAGCGTTAAATTATTATACTTGTCATGAGCAAGTAATAGAGATACAAGAGAAAACAAAAGAGATTGAGGTATTAAAAGAAAAATTAGATACCATTATAAAAGAGAATATTTTAGGGGAGTTTTCGCCTGAAAAATTAGAGAAGGCTTTAGAAAAGGTGGATTCTATCCGAAATCAAATTATTGAAAAGATGAAAAAATTAACGATATATACAGATGCTTTTCAAATTTATGAGTATGTGCTGAATCGTATAGAATTTCTATTTAATACAGAAATTCAAGAAAAAATGAAGGATTTTCAATATGAAAATATAGAAGAGGGCTTTATTAAGGATATTTTAAGGTATGTGGTTTCTGACAAAGATACTGCAAATATTAATATAAAAATTACAGAGATAATCGGGCAGCTTCCTATTCGAATGACGAGGCAGAGGTATTTTGAAATCATTCAAGATAGTTTTTTTCTATATAAAGAAGCGGATAAAGCTAGTTTAGAAGATTTTATTTATATGCTTCGTACTTGTAGTATGCTTGATTTAGAGCAATTAGGAGAAGAAGAAGAGAATAAAGATTTGTCTGAGATTTTGAAAAAGTTAGAGAAGGCGGAATATAAAGAAGTACAAGAGGAAGATTTTAAGGAATTACAGAATATGTTAGAACAAGGAAATCATATTCTGACTCAGAGGACAAATTTATATATGATGTTAGAAGAAATCACAAATGATGTCTATATTTTATTGATGTCTTTACCTTATTCCATGAAAGAAGAAAAAGAAATTGAAATTTGCAGACAAATTATAGGAAAAGTGAATGAATATTCCGAAGAGAAAAAAGGAATAGAACAAACAGATGAGGCTGTATTCGATTTATATATGGAATTAGAAGGAAAACAGGAACGGCTTTATGAAAATATATGTTCTGGAAGTTATGCTCTCGATTCGTTAAAGGAAGAAGAGAGTTTGCTTAAAAGCCTTATGCTGGATAAAATTTATCATATTTTACAAAGGATGGAGCAACTCGCTTCTGATAGTATTTTTATTGAACTAGACAGAAACACAGATAATAGGAAAGTAGAGGAAGAGGACTTAAAGAAGGCATTGAACGAATTTGTGATAGAGATGACAGAACAGTTCAAAAAACGCTCTAAGATGGTAAACAGAGGAATTATGGCTTCTACTTTATCTGTTTTACCAGTATTTTTTAATAATTTAAAAGATGTGGAAGAGTATATCACACAATCTTTAAGAAATTGCAGTGATAGATCAGAACTCATCGCAGCGATTTCCCTTTTATCTGATATAATAGCAAAAGAGAAAGAGGAAACTCTTGATTAAATTGGAAAAAAATTGGAATACTATAAAAAAGAGGAATAGGAGTTTTTATGAGATGGTATCAGCAGCTTTATATAGGAGAAAATGCAAAGGGAAAAAAAGACAAAATTATTAATAAAATAAAAGAAAACAAATTGCAGAGAGATATTTATGTGATTGCGCTTCCTTCTAACCCTGAAAATCTGCTTGACATTTATCCTGCTAAAGTTTTATTACAATCTCATTTTCAAAAACAGGATATTTGGATTTTGGGAATAGCAAAGGGCTATCAAGAAGCGATAGAGGGAGCAGGAAGAATCATAGTTTCTATTTATGAAGTTACAAAGGGTTTTGCAATAAAGGAATATTTCAAAAATCAAATGTTTGAATAAATGATAGCGAGGGGAGTGGATATGCTACATATAGTGTTGACAATAATAAAATTTGTAGGTATTCTTTTCTTATGTCTATTATGTCTTTTTGTGCTTCTAGGATGTGCATTGATATTTGTTCCTGTGCACTATGAGGCGAAGGGAAGTTATTTAGAAAAAATAGAAGGAAAAATTCGATTTAGCTGGTTTTTGCGCTTTTTTTCCTTACAAGCTTCTTATGCAGGAGAAAAGACAACTCTTATCATAAAGATATGTGGGATCCCTTTGAGAAGAAAAAAACAAAAAAGCGAGAAGAAACAAAAAAAGACAAGAAGGGATATAAAACATGAGAAAACAGAACAAGAAAAGTCAGAAACACCTCAAAAGCAAGAGAGGGATATTTTCTTGGATAGAGAAGAGGAAAAAGAAAATACAGAAGGTAAAAAAGATCTATCAGGTGATGAGTGCTCTGAAAAAGAATCACAGAAAGATAGAGAAGTGTTTCAAGAGTTTGAAGGAAAACAAGAACAGAAAAAATTCAAAATTAATCTATTTGAGAAGATAAAACAAACCATAAAAAAGATAAAAGAGAGTATAAAGACATTACAAAAAACAAAAGAAAAGATAAAGTCTTTTTTAGAGGAAAACAATATAAAAGCGATTTTCGGATTATGCAAAAGCCAAGTATTAATTCTATTTAAACATTTCAGACCTCGGAAATTAATATTAAATCTGCGTTTTGGCTTTGAAGATCCATCTATTACTGGAATGGTGTTAGGAGTTTTATGTGTATTATATCCTTTTTATAGGAATACTATAAATATAAAACCTGATTTTGAGAATAAAGTGTTAGAAGGAGATTTTTATTGTAAAGGAAGAATTCGTTTTTTTCATATGCTGGCGATAGGTTTTCGCATGTGGCGTGATAAAAACTTCCGAAAAATGATAAAAAATTTTATAAAAATAGGAGGAAAGTAAAAATGGCAGACAATAGTTTTAATTCTACAGTGGAATCTTTATTCAAAGGAATGGATAATTTTATTACAACAAAAACAGTAGTTGGTGATGCAGTTACTGTAGGAGATACCATCATTTTGCCTTTAGTAGATGTAAGTTTTGGTGTGGGAGCAGGAGCAGTTTCTGAAGATAAGAAAAACAATGGAGCAGGTGGTATGGGAGGAAAAATCACACCTAGCGCAGTTTTAGTGATTCAGAATGGAACAACTAAATTGGTGAATGTAAAAAATCAAGATGGATTGACAAAGGTATTAGATATGGTACCAGATTTTATCAATAAATTTACAGGAAAAAATACGAACAAAGAAGAGGAAGAGGAGATAAAAACTCAAGAACAGAACAAGGAAGAAAAATAAAATACCAGTTGGAAATATCAACGTCAGAAAAAAGACTAGCATAAATAGAAAATTCTAGCATAGGATATAGTGTAGAAATGTGCTGGGAGAATCTTATGTGCAGAATGATAGGATTTATTCTTTTTTGGATTGCAGTGGGCGTTGCACTATCTCTTTGTTTCCGAAGTTCTGTGACACGAACACTGTTAGCAATTATTTTATTAGTCTGTGGTTTTAATCTCTTTTGTAAGTAAATAATAAAACAGACGCTGAGTGCTTACGAGGCAGTTTATGATAATAAACGCTGAAACACTTCATAAGCCAGCTTATTGTAATAAAAAACTGTCGGCAGTCCGGCAGTTTCTTTTTACTGAGTTGGCTTATGAAGTGTTTCAGCGTTTTCTAAATATAAGGACATTCTGTTTGTTATGCACGTTCTACAAGACCACTCTTTAAACAAGAAGTACATACATAAATCTTCTTTGTTGCGCCATTTACTTTTGCACGAACGGATTTTACATTAGGTTTCCAAATAGCCTTGGTTTTTCTATTAGAATGACTTACGTTATTACCAAAGTGAACACCTTTGCCACAGATACTGCATTTTGCCATAATTACACCTCCTAAAAACTATTAGATTCTCTTAGAATCCAGAACATTTTTCATTTTAACAGATAATATAAAATAATGCAAGCAGAAAATTTTTATTTTAAGAAGAATAGGTAGTTTTGGAAACGTTTTGAGCAAAGGGGTCATACAGGGAAGAAAGTATTCCAACGAAGCCACGCTCCCGCTCCGTTCCAGACGTAACGGTACTAAATTCTCGGCACGTCACCGCACCGCTCATTAAGTGCCGACGTCTTCCAAGGGGCTTCTTATGGAATACTTTCTTCCCTGTGTTAGTTTATAGGCTATTCTACGAAAAGAAAGTTTGTTGTTTGCCCTAGCCCAATGCGGTTAACTTAAGCATGATATATAAGTATATCTTGAAAATTAGTATTAGAAAATTTGTTCTTACTGTTACAGTTTTAGAGTGTAAAAACTCTTAAGTTGACCACATTGGGCTTAGCATAGAAAAAAAGGAAAGAGTAACTTTGGTGATAAAATATAGATCATTGAGGAAATATTTTTCATAGTAACGAATAGAAAATAAAATGATTTCATTGTTATCATGAAACTAACTCTTTTTTCAAAAAGTAGAATAAACGACTAATTAGCGGAGGCAAGCACCTATTCCAAAAGAAGTCCCTTGGAAGACGTTGGTACTTAATGAGCAGTTCCATAAGGAGCTGCGAATTTAGTACCGCTACGTCTGGAACGGAGCGAGAGCGCGACTTCGTTGGAATAGGTGCTTGCCGTAGCGTTCCCCTTGGTATTCAGGTAGGCTGACAGAATTATAATAGATTTTTAAATAAATATATACTAATGTTTGACATTATTTTAACATTTTTATATAATAAATAATAGAAATTATTTAAAAAATGAGATTTTATAATAGAGATTCTTAACTTAATGAAAGAAAATAGGATAGATTTAGGAGGAAGAACCTGTGGAGAGAAAAGAGATATCACAAGCAGTAGTGAAAAGACTCCCTAGATATTATCGGTATTTAGGAGAGTTAATGGAAAGTGGAGTAGAACGTATTTCCTCAAATGAATTAAGTGAAAGGATGAAAGTCACAGCATCTCAAATTCGTCAAGATTTAAACAATTTTGGAGGATTTGGACAACAAGGGTATGGATATAATGTAAAATATTTATATACAGAAATTGCAAAAATTTTGGGCATTGATCAAAATCATAATATGATCATTATAGGAGCTGGAAATTTGGGGCAAGCGATTGCTAATTATGCAAATTTTGAAAAAAGGGGTTTTGTTGTGAAGGGACTTTTTGATGTAAATCCTAGATTAGAAGGCGTTACAGTAAGAGGCATTGAAATCAGAAATATTGATTGTATGCCAGAATTTATCAAAGAACATAATATAGAAATTGCGGCTCTTACTATACCAAAAGCAAAGGCTATTGAGATGGCGGAACAGGCAGTGGCTTGTGGGGTAAAGGCTATTTGGAATTTTGCTCATACAGACTTAAATCTTTCTCCTGAGATTATAGTGGAAAATGTACATTTATCAGAAAGTTTAATGCGCATCTCTTATAATATTGCCAAAATGGAACGAAATAATAAATGAGATATAAAAAATTTTATCTTGTGAGGAGGCGTAAGAAATGAGATTACGACGTAAAAATAAAGAAGTGTTAGAAGAAGAGGAACAGATATCGGAATTGGAATTATTGTTAAAGAAAAGACAGATTCCGATTTTAACATTAGATACTAGATGGCATCAATTATTTCCAGAAGAGAATAAATCTGATGACATAAAAAAGCGTGAATCTGAGGTGAATCATCTGTTAAAAAACAGAGGAAAGACAACAAATGAGATAGAGGAATTAAAGAAGTTAAAATCGAAACTGATGCAAAATATTGTAGATAATATGCAGCAGGCAGATGGGGAAGATGAAAAACAGAGAGAAAGAATGTTAGAAAAGAGTCAGCAGCTTATAAAAGAAGCGAATAGAAAATTAAATTTTTTGGAAAAGAAACAAGGGGATATTCCAGAACAATTAGAGAACGCAAATGAGAGATTATTAACTTCTACCATAGAAGAATGTTATGAGAAAATGGACAGCAATAAAGAAGAGTTAGAAGAAATTACAGATTGGATAACGGAAATTAGGGAGGAATTAAAAAGAAAATTAATCATAAAACAAGAGTTAGAAGAACAAAATGCATTGATTTATTCTACTTTACATGATATGCTAGGAGCTGAAATTATGCAATATTTTGATACTATATATGGAGAAAACTAATGAAATATTTATTAAATGCGATAGAAATGAAAGAAGTGGATAATAATACAATAGAAGAGATTGGAATTCCTTCTATGGTTTTGATGGAAAGGGCGGCATTGTCTGTTGCGCAAGAAGTAGCGAAACATATTGTGTCCGCCCAACCTGTTTTGTGTATTTGCGGTTGTGGAAATAATGGGGCAGATGGGTTAGCAGTCGCTAGGATATTAAAGGAGAAAGAAATTCCAGTAGAAATTTATATTCCTGTTTTCTCAAATAATCCATCAAAAGAGTGGACGACACAGCTTCAAATTATAAAAAAGCTTTCTATTCCAGTGATAAATAATCCAAAATTTTCAGAATATACTGTATTAGTAGATGCTATTTTCGGAGTAGGACTGAATCGAGAAGTGGCAGGAGAATATAAGAGTTGCATAGAAGCTATGAATCAGTCAAAGATACCTATTATGGCGATAGATATTCCGAGTGGATTAGATAGCAGTACAGGAAAGATATTAGGAGTAGCAGTTTGGGCGAAATGGACAGTGACTTTTGGGGCATTAAAAATAGGACTTCTTTTGTATCCTGGTGCAGAGTTTTGTGGAGAAGTGATACAAAAAGATGTGGGCTTTCCAAAAGAAGTAATCGAAAGAGTTTGCCCTTGTGCATTTACTTATGAATTATCTGATTTAAAGAGGATACCAATAAGAAAGCCGTATTCTAATAAAGGAACATATGGGAAAGTTCTTTTGGTAGCGGGTTCAAAAAATATGGCAGGGGCTGCTTATTTAGCGGCGAGGGCGTCTTATGCTACAGGAGCGGGACTTGTGAAAATTGTAACTTGTGAGGAAAATCGAGTTATTCTTCAATCAAGTTTGCCAGAGGCGATTATGGCGTGTTATTATAAAGAAAATTGGAAGGAAATTTTAGAGTCTGCTTTAGAATGGGCAGATGTTATAGCAGTTGGACCGGGACTTGGTATGGAAGAGGTATCTATCGCTATTGTGGAAAATATTTTATCTTATGGAACTATTCAAAAAGAGAAAACAATTATATTAGATGCAGATGCGCTTAATATTTTGAGTAAAAAGAAAGAAAGGTTACAGACGTTAAAAAGAAATAGTATTATTACGCCTCATTTGGGAGAGATGGCTCGACTGACAGGAAAGACAATAGAAAAAATACAAGATACTTTTATACAAACAGCACAAAATTTTATTGAGAAATATGAAGGCATTTGTGTATTAAAGGATGCTAGAACGATTGTTTCGGGACTAGAAAAGGGGAAATTTTTTATCAATTCTTCTGGAAATAATGGAATGGCGACAGCAGGTGCTGGAGATGTTCTGACAGGTATTATCTCAGGATTATGTGCGATGAAATTGGATAATCAGACAGCAGCTTGTTTAGGGGTATATATTCATGGTCTGGCGGGAGATATGGCAAGAAAAGAAAAAGGAGCTTATGCGATGGGGGCAAAAGATATTATAACTGGGTTAGAAAAGGTTTTTTATGAATTAGATAAAAACTCTTCTCTTATTTAATATTTAAAAAATAGGAAATATCAGATTAGAATGGGAATATATTTAAAAAGAATAATTGGAATTTGATGAAATGCTTTAGGATAAAATGTACTTAAAAAGTGCAGTAGAGATAAATAGCAAGATAGATGGGAAAACGGAAAGAGGAATATAATATGGAAATAGAGTTAGATTTACATTCTGGTGATTTATATCGAGGCTATGCGGGAATACATTTAGATATCATAAGACAAAATATCAAAGAGATGAAGAAAAATATGGCTTCAGATGCTTTATTTATGGCGGTAGTCAAAGCAGATGGGTATGGGCATGGAGCTTCTGCTATAGCAGAAGCTGTTAAGGACGAAATTGATGGCTGCGCAGTTGCTACTGTAGATGAAGCAGTGAGTTTGAGAGAACATGGATTTGATAAGAGAATACTTGTATTAGGATTTGTACATGAAAGCTTATATTATAAAATCATAGATTATGATATCAGTATTAGTATTTATACTCTATATGCTGCAGAACGCTTATCCATATGTGCTCAAAAAGAAGGAAAACAAGCATATATACATATTAGTTTAGATACAGGAATGTCTAGATTAGGAGCTAGAGATGATGAGATGAGTATAGAGATGATAGAAAAGATAAAAGGACTACCTAATTTAGTAGTAGAGGGGATATTCACTCATTTTACTTCTTCCGATGAAGCAGATAAAGAAAAGTCTTATCATCAATTAAAAAGATTCACCTCTTTTTTAGAAGCATTAGAAAAAAGAGGAATTGATATTCCTATCAAACATTGTTCTAATAGTGCAGGAATCATAGACCTTCCAGAAGCCAATTTTAATATGGTGAGAGCAGGAATAGCTTTATATGGTTTATATCCATCTGAAGAAGTGAAAAAACAGGCTGTGAAGCTAAGACCTGCTTTGGAATTAAAAAGTCATATTGTTTATTTAAAGGATGTAGAAGCGAATACAGGTATTAGTTATGGCTCTACTTATGTGACAACAAAAAGAACGAAAATAGCAACGATTCCAATTGGATATGGAGATGGATATCCTAGAGGGCTGTCAAATCGAGGGTTTGTATTAATAAGAGGAAAGAGAGTTCCCATCAGGGGCAGAATCTGTATGGATCAATTTATGGTAGATGTTTCTGAAATCCCAGATGTAAAAGAAAATGATGAAGTCGTTTTGATAGGAAAAGATGGAGAGGAACAGATAAGCGTTGAAGAATTGGCTTCTTTGGTGGGAACTACATTTCATTATGAAATTATTTGTAATTTAGGAAAGCGCATTCCCAGAGTTTATTTTGAAGGAGAGCATATGGTTGGATATCGACCATATTTGCCATTATTACAATAGAATTATGTTTTTATAGATAGGAAAAAAGAAAAAGCGAACAGAAAAAATTGTTTGGAATATGCAGGTTATGTCGAAAAAATCTGTTATAAATCTCGAATACACCAAATGAAACAGGGAATACTGAAGATAAAAGTAATCTGGTAAATGGAGTGTGAAATAGAGTGATAATTCGTAGAGGAGATATTTACTATGCAGATTTAAGACCAGTCATTGGTTCAGAACAAGGAGGAATTCGACCTGTATTGATTATTCAAAATGACATTGGCAATAAACATAGTCCAACAGTTATCTGTGCTGCTATTACATCAAAGATGAATAAAGCAAAGTTACCTACTCATGTAGAGATTGACTGCAGTAAATATGATATTATGAAAGATTCTGTAATTTTATTAGAACAGTTGCGCACGATTGATAAAAAGAGGTTAAAAGATAAGGTCTGCCATTTGGATAAAGAGATTTTAATAAAAGTAGATCAGGCGCTTTTGGTGAGTCTAGAGTTAAATACATAATACAGTAAGACTTGACGAAGAGCAAAGAAAATGTTATATTTTTTTACAAATATAGTATAGTAGAGAGTCTTTTACTTTTAAAATAGGAGATAAATTGTTAAGAATGAGGTTAATAGGGGGTGATAAGTAAAGTAAGAGTGAAAAAAGATTTATAAATGTTTTAGGATATGAGTTGATGAAAAATATAGATGGGGAACATGTTAGACAAAGGGTCGCTACGGCAAGGAAGTATTTAGGCGAAGCCGCGCTTTCGCTCCATTCCAGACGTAGCGG
>CAJUHN010000128.1 GCA_910585935.1 uncultured Lachnospiraceae bacterium
TGCCCGCAGGCAGCGTCAATATCCCTGCCCAATTCTCTTCTTATAGTAACATTAACAAGATTGGGTCGTTTTTTCCTTGTTTTACAGCATTCATATATTAAATGCGTCTTACAGTGCGTCTTTCTATCCACGTTTCATACCATACCAAATCATATTTTATAATACAAATTTATAACATTGACATTCTAACACAACATAAATGAAAGGACAAGTAAGATTTTACCCCACTGTCCTTTTTGCAGTTTATTTGTTCGGGTTATATATTATACCTGTATATTCCCATAATAATTTTGGGCTTACATAAAAATCATATTGGCTTGATTCTTTCTTTTCATCCCATTTTGGATCAACAATTTCTTTTTTAAAAGCTGTTCCTATTGGCAACATACCTCTTATGATGCCTTGTCTGATAAACTGTTGATCTTTACCCATTAACCTAGCTACTTCTTTTACTGGTATATTCTTTCCGTCAAACTCTGGAATTTTATAAATTACTTGTACATTATTTTCCTGTGCTTCCAAAACCACCACGCATCCTTTCAGTAGTAGATAGACATTCTGATTCTTCAAAATCTGGAACGATAAAATCTGTAAATATAACTTGAGCAATTCTTTCTTTCGGTTCTATTGTTTGTATTTTATTTGTATCATTATGTATTGGCACAAACCATTCCCCACGATAATCACTATCAATTACACCTGTACCTTGGCAGACAACGAGTCCTTTTTTTGTTGCAATACCACTTCTTGAATACACAAGTGCAACTGTATTTTTTATCATTTCCGTGCAAATTCCTATTGGTATTTTTACTGTTTCATGTGGTTGAATTATTATATTATGTTCTGTACATGCATATAAATCATACCCTGCCGAGTCTTTAGTGCCTCTTGTTGGAATTGTTGCGTTTGGATTAATTCTTTTTATTTTTATTTTCATTAGGATACCTCCTCGTATTTATTCTATTCTTTGTATTAATGTTACTTAAACTATTTTTTGAAATTTTCACACGGAACATATTGTCCAAAATAATAATATTTCTTTTTGTATTTGCAAAATATTTTTATTCGAGATTTGTCATTATCGTCAATTATTGAATAAGAACATTTTTCACATTTAGTTGTAAGTATTAGATGTTCTGACATATATTTACCTTTCTTTTATTCTAAAAGATATCGCGTTACAATTGATCCAATCGAATTTCCAGCTATAATTACCGTAAATTTAAACATATTAACTAACGAAAAATTAATTACTAAAAATGGAAAATCGGCTACACAATGTTCATATCCAGATAAAATAAAAATCATAATGCAAAAAATTGTAATCATTAAATCTTTTGTATAAACAGAAATAAAAATTAATATTCCACACATTAAACTATATAAAAATAATTCTATAAATCCATTTGAAAATTTTTTGTTTGATGTGTTAAGAAAATTTTTATATACCTTACTGTTGCATAAAACAAACCCAATTGTGGGCAGTATTACGCCGACAAAATTATAAATCAATATCAAAAATAATGAAAATGTTTTTGATGTGGTATAATAACCTATTTTACCAGTATACAATTTTAAATTGCATTTTATAATCGTAATAAGAGCGAAACTAAAAAGCATCGCTCCTATATAATTATTGCAAGAAACAATATTTATAATTACACCAATACCAACTAAAATTCCTGATAATAATGATTGTTTTATTAGCTTCTCCATAATATCGTTTTCCCCTCTTTTAAAGATTTCTGGATATCAATTACTTTCTGATTTTTACTTCCACACCACTTTAATGTAATATCTCTATTTGATTCTATGTATCTTCCATCTACAAGAACATTACATTTAGCAACTATAGTTGCTTTTTTATTCCATTTATCATATTCGCTATCTAAATTTTCAAATTGATTCTCTCCAAATATTTCATCAAATTTGTATCCTGTATATAGCCATATAGATTTCTGTGGACTTGAAAGACGGATTTCATGTGGAATCCCTGTCAATACATTGTTGTTTTTATCTGTTACATATACTCTATCTTGTGTTGTATTGTATCGTTTATTTATCTCTGTGACTAAATCCAGTACATCATCGAGATTACCCTCAAAAAGCGGATCGCCTCCCGTCAATGTCAGACCTGAAATATAATCCTTATCTAATTCTCTGAACAGTTCTTCTTTTGCAGATTCATCAAATGGGATACCGCTATTAGCATCCCATGTTTGTGGATTCTGGCATCCTTTGCATTTATGAGAACAGCCTGAGAGCCATAACACGACTCTCAAACCACTTCCGTTGTTCATATCTGGGTAAGTAATATTATGATAATTCATTATGCAACGTCCTCCCCAGTTTCTAAAGTTAGTTTATATAACTCCATTCGTAAATAATAAGGGAGTTCATCTTTGTATTTGTAATATAATTTACTCATAAAATTGATGTCATGCCGATGATAATTGATTCCATTGTTTATTTCTTTTGGCAATAAACAACATGTGTGTGGAGAATAAATTCTATTACCCTCATACAATAAGTCCTTATCTAATTCTAATGGATAATTACACACGTATTTCTTTTTGTTGTACCACTTAGCAAAATTTTGGAAGTTCCAAAACTCTTCAGATACGCTACAATCAATATATGTAGGTTGCTTTTCTTGATACTTTTCATCATAACAACGATTAAACATACTAAACCATTTAATATATTCTTCTGTCTTTATACCATTAATTCTTGCTGTATATTTTCCATCACCATAATACCCTATTCCATATACAGTTTTGTGATATGGGTTTTTAATTTGACCGTTCTTTATATTTTGAAGAGTAACCCACATTTGCAAATCTGGATTACTTTCAAATTTTATTAATACATGATGTCTATCGATATAATCAATAATTACAACTCCATATCCCTCATTTGTTAAATATCTTTTTCCTATAAATTCCCTAAAGTCTTTTGTCGTATAATTACCTCCAACTACATACTAATTCTGTCTTTGATCTCCGAATTTTTTGCATCATTATATCGAGTTTCTCCGTGTACTCTGGTAAATCCAAGATAACCGTTCCAATATCTCTTATACCGTTATTTTCATAATATTTTAACTCTGTTTTTTACAGACGGTTTGGGCTATACAATCTATGTAGGATTATAGTCTCTGAACGTCCTCCATATCTTTTGACTTAGGAGTTTCGCTGCGTCTGAGCAACTTCCATGCCCGATAATCCAATCCCAAGAATTTTTATGGTATGTGCTTTCGCTATTCCGCATTCACGTTTGTCGTTTCCAACTCCGTTGTAGCTTCTTGAGGCTCTAAGGACTTCTCCGCAATTTAACCTATTTATACAGGACAAACGGATTTTCCATCCTGTCTATCTTCGTAATCTTGTTACTTCCACATTTAGGGCAAACATCCATTTCTACTTGTTGATAACCACAATCTTCACAGTAGCACATTGCAAGATTTACACCTTCATAAAAGCCTTTCTCCATCGCCCTAAGAACTAATGTCTTGATTGCTTCTATGTTATATCCTAAGTTGTAACGACAATACTGGATTTTACCACCATTGAAATATCCCCAAAACCTTTCTTCTCTATCCTGTTTTTCAATTGGAGACATTTGCTCAGACACATGGCAATGGAAACTGTTACTTACATATGGTTTATCAGACACATTTTCAATGATTCCATATACTTTACGGAACTGCTCAATCTGTAATCCACAGAGGCTTTCTGCTGGTGTGCCGTAGATTGCATATAAAATTTGATCTTCTTCTTTAATTCTATCTATGTACTGTTGGATATACTGCATTACCTCTAATGCAAATTCACCATCTTCACGAATAGATTTACCGTTATATAGTCTCTGCAATTCATTAAGTGCTGTAATTCCATAACTCATAGTCATTGGTGAAAGAATTGATTTAATCTTGTCTTCTGGTTTTAAATTTCCACCATATAATCCACCTTCGCAGAAGGCTACAGGATTTACACTTGCTCTCAATTCACCAATGTAATCATGGGTGCGTTTGTGCAATCCTCTAATAAGTTCCAGATAATATTCTAAGACTTCATAAAAATCCTTTGATTCCTGCCTTGCCTTTGCCAATATCATTGGTAGATGAAGAGAAACAACACCTAAATTACACCGTCCTTCAAACACTGGCTTATCATTTTCATCTACTGGATGCATACCACCTTTTTCATACCAAGGTGACAAGAAAGCTCTGCAGCCCATTGGACTTACTACCTTACCATACTTTTTATACATTTCTGGCACATATCCATTACCTGTTAAAGATAACCAATCAGGATACATTGTCTTACTACTACACGCTATTCCTGCATTAAACACATCAGCACTTGGATATTTTTCACTACCATCTCCATGTAAATTCTTGTCATACAAAAATACAATTTTAGGGAATAGCACAGGACGCTTAAAACCTTTTTTACCTTGACCTTCCTTATGCACATTGAGTAATGTAATAGCTGCCATCTTACCAAATTTATCTGTTGCTAATCCAATAGTCATCGTAACGAAAGGATAGTCACCTCGCGAACTTCCGACCGTATTCAATTTATATTCTATGCCTTGCCAGCCTTGCTCAAAATCACGTTGTATCTTTTTTATAACCCATCCTTCGGCACTGGAGGTATCTGTAATTTCGGTTCCATTATCTTTTTCAATACATCCACATATTTCTGCATATTCTTTTCTATATTTCCAATATGATTTTTCTGCATATGGGGTAAGAATTTTATCTACCTCTGGAACCGTAAATCCACCATATTGCTGTGCTGCCGTTGACAGAATAATGTCTCCCATAACATCAAATGCTGTATCAAGTGAATTGGGTTCATTGTACCAGACATTTCCCATCTCAAATCCGCCTTGCATGATATGTCCAATACGCATTAAATCACAGTTAAAAGTGTCAAGCCTTGCACTTCTATCATGAATGTAGATATATCCATCCTTCATTGCTTGTTTTTCATTCAGTGTGAGGAAAAACTTTTTATACAGTTCCCCATTCAATTCGTTATAAATTAAACTTCTTTTCGTTGCGACTAATGCAGAATCGGTATTGGCATTACTTTTATCACCTATATATCTGATTGCCTGACTTCTCTCATATACTTTATCCATCATATGTACAAAGTCTTTTTTATAATTTCTATACTCCTTATACATCTTTGCGATAAGTGGATAATGCTCTTCTAACACAGCTTCCACAATATTGTGCATTTCATAAATTTCTGTTTCTTCTAAATCATTTTCTACTAATTTATCCCACACAGCATTACAAATGATTTGATAATCCTCATCAGAAAGTTCCATCATCGCCCTTCTCGCCGCTTTGTTACAAGCATTGATTATCTTCTGTTCATCATAGTTTTCTAATGTTCCGTCTTTCTTAATTATCTGCAATAACTATTCCTCCGCAATTCATTATCTTTCATCAACTAATTCTTCCAATACTCCACCAATCTCAGCTATAATCACTCCTACTGCCAACGGAATAACCGAATTCTTAGCCAAAGCAACAATACCACCAAGAATCCTAATAGCCGATTTACCAAGACTGATAAATAAATGTCCTTTACTGTTCATATTCTCTTAACTCCTCCGCAATTTTATTTGCTATAACTTCACAATCCAACTCACTTGAAGTAGCCAATTTATAAGTAATGTTCATCGTATCAAGTGATTTTATAATCTGCTTCCTAACCTCTAACGCCTCTTCTTCGTTCTGAAATCTTCCTTCGTCTTCGTATGTATGTTTTCTCGTGAGTAAATAATTTCTATTATCATATGAATTAAATATATTCCACACTGTTTCTTCAAAATCATGACCCAGGGTTTTATCATTATTGTATATGATCGAAAGAAGAAGTGGCGAGTCAACTACCATTGCCTGAACCTTGTTTCTCACTCTCCCCATCTTAAATGACTGCTTACCAAACAGATATTCCTGATGTTTGAATACTTCTCCATTGTTTTCATACACTTTGTCTTTTGCAAATTCAGATATATATTCCGCATTGATTCCTTTTCTTTTCAATCTAGCTGTGATATCCATAGCAGCCGTACTTTTACCTGCTCCTGGTTCGCCAAATAAATTTATTACTATTGTGTTCAATTTATCAGATTCCTCCGTTCCCACTCTCTAAGCCATTACAGCCAATAATTTAATAAATGCATAACCCAAAACTATAATTCCAATACCTACAACTGCTTTCCAATCAATCTCAACCTTCCAAAAACCATCCCATAAATTAATCTTCATATAATTTCACCTACTTACTCACCCTTTGAAACAGGCATTTTATAAATCTGTATATTGCCAAAATGCAAGTTTAACTTTCTTTTTCTTAAACGCTTCTTTTGTTGTACAACAATGTTCTTTACAATATTTGTCAACGTAATCTTGAAATTTTTTGTTATACATATATTCATTTTTCATAATTAAACTCATATTCTTCCCTTCTATAATTAAATCATATAAAACTCATGAATATAACTAACTACATCGTCAATATTCTTTTCAACCCTTGTAATATTTCTTCTTAACCATGGATGAAGTTTTTCATATAATTCTTGATTTCCAAAAGCTATAACAGGTATTTTGTTATGGTACTTCGCATCGTGTATCTCAAGTTTTGTGCCGTCGCTGCTATTCAATCCGTCAAGATTTACAATAACAATATTACTTGAAATGACATGGGATAAATCATAATCTTCCACTTCTTCTTCTGACTGATAACGTTTTTCTTCAAAATTATAATAATCTACTGGATTAATAACCTGCATCTGATAGTCTGCAATCTGCGATACAATTAATAATTTATCAAACACTTCTTTTCTCCAACTATTCATTTCTTCAAATGACAATCCACTCATTTTCCCTGCCAAATAAATTTTTAGTTCTTTTATAAAATCACCTCCCATAAACATTCTCTTTGTAAAAAATCTTTTGCCTTTTCTTTTAATTCTTCTATTGTTCCATCATTATTTATCACAAAATCATACTGATAATCGCAAACTCCTTTATCTGCTATATTTGATACGATTTGTTTTATAGGTCTTACAATTAGTATTGTTTTTGCTCCAAATTCTTTTACTGCTCTTGCAATTTCCTCTGGCTCACGAATATGTAAAAATAAAACTTTACTATTTTTATCTTTTATAAAATCTAATACTTTTCTTCTCATACTTTGAAATGGCATATCACAATAATTGTTACATAAAATTTTTAAATCAGACAAAAATTTTCTATCTTTTTCCGTCTTCTTTCCATCCCAGCCGATTTCTTTTGCAATCTCTTTTACTTTGTCTACCGAAGAAAAGTTAACTACTGTATGAAATTTTTTCAATCTGTCATTTAACTCTGTAGATACTAATTCTACAAAAGTATCTTTTCCAACTCCCCCTGAACCATTAATGATAAAAATATGCTTATCCATAAATAAATTCACCTCCTATAAAATAATCTTTTCAAAGCCATGATGTGTTGCTAATTCATTTTCAATTGTGGACTTCCCTGATACGGAAGCCCCTAATAAAACAATAATCATATGTGTATTTAATTCTCCTTTTTCTGTACTCTTCCACAAGATTTTTTCTCTGGACAATAGCCAATATAATCACATTTGGGAACAAACAAGTTATCTACAATCCATGCCCATTCATCAGATACTTTATATAATGCAGTACAAATATCTCCAAATAACTTTCTGTATTCGTGATATGCTCTACTACACATGCGTTGATGCGACATATCAACAAGATTACGCAAATTACGTTTATCTACAATTTTCGTAGTCATTCCTAATGGAAGTAATAATGCTGAATCCTCTCTTGGTGTTCCTATATCTTCTAACTCCACAAGTGCTTTATTAATTTGATGAATTGCTTCTGTATAAATTTCATATCTCTTTTCATCGTTTCTAACACTTTCGGGGACAACATAATTGAAACCATGCTCATAATCTATGTATCTTGTACTTGCTTGTAGGCGTGTTGGAGATCCGCCAAGATGTGTATACCATTCACGAATAACTCTTGCTGAGTATCCATCAAGTATCATTTCTACATTTACGTATTCAAGAGTTCTTCCGTGATTAGACATAATACAATCCATTCCACGTTTATAATTCTTTATATCATCAAAAATATCAGCTCCCCAGCAAATACCTGCTCTTTTACCAATCAAAGTGATTGGCTTTTTAGTTGTTTCCTCTAAAATAATTACATTTCCCATATCTACACCTCAAACTTTCTCATATCTTCGATAAACGATGAAATAACACTTTTATTTCATAAATTCTTCCATCTGTTCATTAAATCTTGTTATCTCAGCTTTGTCATCACTAACAATCCTGACTTTTACTGGTTTTGTTAAATCAATAGTAAAGATACCAATGATAGATTTTGCATCAATAACATATCTATCTCTTATAATGTCCACATCACTATTAAATTTGTTCACAACATTGGTAAATTTTTTGACTTTTTCTAAAGTTTTTAAATTTAAAACTAATTCTGTATTCATACTTTTCCCTTCTAATTAAAAATATTTTTTTCATAGAACCTTATCATTCTTACTGGACTATCCCATATATCCTGACATGAAGATATATCACCTGTTTTTCTGGCCTTATCGTTCAATGACTGCAAATCTACAACAAATTCCGAAACACACCCATTATCCGCTGTAGTTATATTATTTGATAATGTGTCATTTGATGATTTAATATCAGAAACAATACCAGATATAATTTCATCATTATCTAAAATCAAATCAATATATGTGCCAATATTTGTTTCAAAAGCTGTTCCAATCGCAATGCAATATCTACCATTTACTTATCTAATTCCATAATTCCCTGTGTATGCGAATTCGTTTTGAAGACGATATTGTGGTGAGGTTTTATCTTTTATTGATGTATATTGCATGAACGATTTAAAACCTTCTGAATTTAGCTCATAATCTTTATATTCACAAATATCATTTGATATATATTTCTTGTTTACATACGCAAAATGAGCATTTTCATCTAAGAAATATATTTTTACCCATTCATTATTCAAATTAGAGATTACAATTTCACTATTAAACGGAATAATGCCTAATATTTCTGATTCGATAGTAGGTTCTTTTCTAATGTTCAAATTTGCAGTTGTGTATGCTGTATAACATGATTTATTTATAGAATCTAATTTGAATCTATTTAATTCGCTTCCGAAAACTCGCATATTAGGCGCATTTAAAGAAACTACCATAATTGACAGTAAAATTTTTGTTCTTATATTCAATTGTACCTCCTGGATTAAAATTTGAATTTTACTTGATATGTTTACGAGTTACATATATTACTTCTACATTTAAGATGTGATCATCTGAACAAATTGATTTTCGCTTATAATCGGTATTCCCAAATCTTTCGCCTTTTTATTTTTACCTGATGTACTTGCAACATCATTATTGATAAGATAATTTGTTTTTGAGCTAACTGATCCTGATACTTTACCTCCCAACTGTTCAATAATATTTACAAGTTCGTCACGGTTTTTATAGTATACTAAACTACCTGTAACAACAAAAATTTTACCATATATTGATAAGTTTGTTTTACTTGATTTTTCTGATGACTCAAACTTAAATTCATCAATCAATATAGAAATCCATTTAAAATTGTGATTATAAAAATCATGTATAGATTGGTTCATTGTATTCCCAAAGTCTTCTAATTGTGAAAAATCATAATCTGACCAAGCATCATAAAAACCAGTTGCATTTCCACTTCCAAATTCCTTTGCAATAGTTTTACTCGCTGTTCTGCCAATCAAAGGAATACACAACCCGTAAATAAATCTATCTAATGTGGTTTTTCTACTTTTTTCAATACTTTCTAATAGTTTATCTACAGACTTCTTACCAAACCCATCAAGTTTGTACATTTCTGATTTGTAATCTGACAGATAATATATATCTTTGAATGAATTTAACCAGCCTAAATCAATAAATTTTTGTAGTGTCTGTTCCGATAATCCATCTATATTGATTGCATTTTTGCTTACAAAATGAACAAGTTTTCCTAACAACTTTGCTTTACAATCTGGATTTGTACAATATAATGTCTTACTTCCATTTTCATTATGTATTTCTACTTTTCCACCACAACAAGGACATTTATCTGGTAACTTCCATGCATTACTTCTCGTAAGATTACTGTGTACTTTTGGAATTACCATATTTGCGCGATACACTTGAATTGTATCTCCAATACCCAATTGCAAATCTTCAATATAAGAAATATTATGTAATGTGGCTCTGGTTGTAATGGCTCCATCTAAATCTACAGGTTCAAACACTGCAACAGGATTTATCAATCCAGTCTTTGAAATATTCCATTCAATATCTTTTAATGTAGTTTCATACAGCTCATCTTCCCACTTTAA
>CAJUHN010000129.1 GCA_910585935.1 uncultured Lachnospiraceae bacterium
CTTTCGCTCCGTTCCAGACGTAACGGACACTAAATTCGCTGAACCCTTACAGGTTCGCTCATTAAGTGCCGACGTCTTCCAAGGAGCTTCTTTTGGAATACTTCCTTTCCTCCGCTAGTTTGTTGGCTATTCTACTTTTTGAAAAGAAAGTTTTATGATAACACTAGAATAAAAATTGTTATCATAAAAACTTAATTTTAAATGTTTTTTAGAGATAATCTAAATATTTATGAGAATATCTTGGATTATCAAGTCTAAAATATCTTGTTACTTTTGTATAGATGATGTTTTCTATTCTTTATCCTCTACACCTAACTTTTCAAATATCCCTCTCAATTCTTCATCCTGACTGATAGCTGTTTCTAATTTTTCATTTACTTCTTCTACTAATGCAACTACGTCAGGTTCATGAGATACTTCATCTAAATAATTACTGATTTCTCCTTCAATCGTTCCATTATAAATATATACTCCTGTATCATCGGTACAAACATACATCTTATTAAGCGCTGGAGCAGGTGTCTGTGCATTTACAAATTTAATTTCATAATACACCCATACTACATACGTATCCGCTAAAAGTCCCTGTTTTGTATAACAGGCAATATTCAAAAAATCTTCAATCTTGCGAAAATCATCTACCCCCGCTATTCCATTAATTTCATAATCTAATTGCTCTTTAGATATCCCTTCTATTGGATTTACAATCTGTTTTAAAGTTTCCATATCTAATGCTAATCTCGCCTGAAAGTACCGCTTCATCAGTTGATTAATTTCTGGATAAAAATCTTTTTGTAAATCATTTAATTGTGTTGAAGAAGAACTTTCACTTGTAATTGTGATCACCTTATGGCGTTCGTCCTCTATTAAGGTTTCCTGTAATTCTTCTTTTTTTGAACATCCAACCATAACAAAGCTTATAATAAAGATAATCGCGATAATCGCTTTTCCATATTCTCGAATAAACTTATGTACCTCAAATTCATTCGGCTTTTTTTTCATTTTAACACCTTTCCCTAACTTCTGTTCACTGTTTTTTTAAGATAAAAAATCTTTTTCTTAAAAAGTTACTCATTTATCATATCAAATTCAAGTCAAAAATGCAACTTAAATGATTTTACCATAACCCAATGTTCCACTAAAACAAGAAACTATTTTCAAAAACATTTCACTCTCACTTCACGAAAAACTTAAAATTTCAAGCTATCCCTCTGTCGAACAGCAAAAGAACTAGCTGTGGCGAGAAATATTTCCAAAAGAAGCCCCTTGGAAGACGTTGGTACTTAATGAGCAAACCCGCAAGGGTTCGCGAATTTAGTATCCACTACGTCTGGAACGGAGCGAAAGCGCGGCTTCGTTGGAAATATTTCTCGCCACAGCGAACCTTTTCTCATACCCCCTAAATAATTCCAAACTATAATGGTAATTTTTTACATATAGTAAAATATGATTGCATTTTATCAGAATTTATGTTATTCTATTAAAGAATTGTTCAAAGCATTTCTTTTATTAATTAATTTTTTATTCTAGGCAATCGCCAGATTTTTCATTTTAGTAATATTCAGGAAAGGAATTGATATGAATTATGAAAATTTTTTAGCAAAAATAAAAGAAGAAATAGAAACTTATTATGATGAGAATACGCAAGTACTCATTCATAAAGTAATAAAAAATAATAATCTAGAAATGGATGGTCTTTCTATCCTTCCCAAAAACCATCATCTTTCTCCTGCTGTCTATCTCAATGATTATTATCAAGCCTATTGTGAGGGAAAAAATTTTGATGAAATTATACATGAAATTTTGTCTGTTTTTCATAATTATCCTTGTGACATCCCCTTTCAAATAGAAGATTTCAAAGATTTTTCTAAAATAAAACATCATATAGTTTATAAGCTGATTAATTTTAATGCAAATAAAAAATTGCTTCAAAATACACCTTTTCATCGTATTTTAGATTTAGCTCTTGTATTCTATGTAATTTTTCCTACAGATGGTTTAGGAAGTGCTACTATTCTTATTCAAAAAGAACATCTTCATTTATGGAATATTTCACATGATACTCTTTTCCAAATCGCAAAAGAAAATACCCCCAAAATTTTAAAACCACAATTAAAAAAAATGTCTGATTTAATAGAAGAATTTATTTTAGAGGAATATCCAGATTCAGAACAAGCTTTAAAAGAACTTATTCCAGACCCTGCCGATGATGATGCGATTCCTATGTATGTACTTACCAATCATCTGCGTTTAAATGGCTCTGCTACTTTTTTATATGATGGAATTTTAGAAGCCTTTTCTCAAAAATATGATATGGATATTTTCATTCTTCCCAGCAGTATTCATGAAGTAATTTTAGTCCCAGCAAATGGAATAATAACGAAAAAAACTCTACAACATATGGTAAAAGAGGTCAATACACAAGAAATCTCTGATCAAGAACGCCTTTCTAACCAAGTTTATATTTTTCATAAAGAAACTCATATGATCACCATGTAGTCAAATATTACTGTTTTCTACTTTCTTAAATCCAAAATCTTCCAACTATTTTTCATTCGATCTTATGAAAATTTATATATTTTTAAATTTTATTTTCTTTTTATATGACTTTCTGATATTTTCTTGTGGCATTCTTTCTCTATCCTATTTTAGATAAGTTAAAAAAAGATATGCCACAAGAACTATTGTTTTATACATTTTTACTTTTTATTACAAATATTAAAATTTAATTGAATTTACTAAATTTTAAATGCTTTGAACAAATTTACTGTAAAAATAATTGTGTCCAATACATAGTTCCAGAAGGTTCTTGATATACCCCTATTCCGATTTCTGTAAATGTTGTATTTAAAATATTGGCTCTATGTCCCTGACTGTTCATCCATACATTCATTACCTCTTGTGGTGTTTTCTGTCCCCAAGCTATATTTTCTCCCGCTGTTTTGAAATTCACTCCACTTTCAGTCAAAGCTGTCGCAAAACTGCTCCCATTTGGTCTTGTATGAGAAAAAGATGTGACAATTTCTTTTGCTCTTATTTCAGCAGCCTGAACCGCTTTCACATTCATTTTTAATGGAGCTGCTCCTACCTTTGCTCTTTCCTCATTCACTAATTCTAATACCTGTTGCGCAAATACACTCCAGCTATTTTCTTCTGGCTGTTCCGTTTCTGGTTTATCCTCTGGAGTTTCTGGAATATTGTCATCTGACAGATTATTATCTGGTTTATCATTATCTGGAACATTAATATCCGGCAAATCGGGAATATTCCAGTTAAAACAATTATCTTCAAAGGAAATGCCTAATTCTGATAAAACTTCCTGTAATTCATCCCAATTTTGAACAGATTTTATCACCACACAATTATTATTTTGATTTACTGTTGTATAATCTTGTGGTATCAAAGATACACTTCCTGCTACTATAGTTGCTAATGCTATCATTGATGCTTTTATCATATTAAAACCTCCTAGTTTTCCAGTATTCTATTTCTATGTATCGCTAGAATACAATCTCATATGTTACAAACTTGTTACAACTTTGTTACAATTTAATCCTACCATATGAAATATATTCTGTATAGAAGTAAATCTTGGAAACTAATTTGTAATATCAAAAAAAACAGGACTATCCTAAAATAGATTTTTCTATAAACACAAATACTCCTATATACTTAGTGTGTTTCCCTGTGAGATAAATATATTTATCTCTTATAGAATTTTTCTATTTTAGGACAGTCCTATCTCTTTTTATTCTTCTATTTTATATCCAATCAAATACCCCGCTGCAAGCAGTGAGATATTTGAACCCTCACAGCAGTCGCCAAATGTCTACCATTTGGCTTGTTGCTCGTGAGAATAAAAGTATCAACTTTATACACTTATCAAGCATAAAATTTAGTTATCAATTAATTTATTTCCATCATTCCAACTATATAATTGACGAAGTTCTTTTCCGACCTCTTCTAATTGATGAGCAGCTTCTCTTCTTCTCATCGCATTAAAATTAGGACAACCTACTTGATTTTCTAACAACCAATTCTTAGCAAAAGTACCTTCCTGAATATCCTTTAATACCTGTTTCATCGCTTTCTTTGTATCATCTGTAATAATTTTAGGTCCTGTAATATAATCTCCAAACTCTGCTGTATTAGAAATAGAATATCTCATTCCCGCAAAACCGCTTTCAAAAATGAGATCTACAATTAACTTCATTTCATGAATACATTCAAAATATGCACTTTCTGGTTCATATCCAGCTTCTACTAATGTTTCAAAACCAGCTTTCATCAATGCACACACTCCACCACAAAGAACTGCTTGTTCACCAAATAAGTCTGTTTCTGTTTCTTCTCGGAAAGTAGTCTGTAAAACACCAGCTCTTGCTCCACCAATAGCCAACGCATAAGCAAGTGCTAAATCATGAGCTTTTCCTGTAGCATCCTGATGTACAGCAATCAAGCAAGGTACACCTTTTCCCTCTTGATACTGACTTCTCACCGTATGTCCCGGTCCTTTTGGAGCTATCATTGTAACATCTACATCCTTTGGAGGCACTATTTGACCAAAATGAATCGCAAAACCATGTGCAAACATCAACATATTTCCCGGTTCTAAATTTGGTTCAATAGATTCTTTATACATTTTCGCCTGTTTCTCATCATTAATTAAAATCATGATAATATCAGCTTTCTTTGCTGCCTCTGCAGCAGTATATACTTCAAAACCTTGAGCTTCTGCTTTTGCCCATGACTTGCTGCCTTCATAAAGTCCGATAATAACATGACAGCCTGATTCTTTTGCGTTTAATGCATGTGCATGTCCCTGACTGCCATATCCAATTACTGCTATTGTTTTTCCATCTAATAAAGAAAGATTACAATCCTCTTGGTAAAAAATCTTTGCCATAATATTTTCCTCCATATATTAATAAATTATGTAAAATTTGCTGTTATGCAAAAAATGTATAACCATTATTATTTTTCTTAACGACAAACCCCTCTCGTGAGTCCTGTAACACCAGTTCTTACCAATTCTCTAATTTCAAAGTCTTTACATAAATCCAAAAATGCATTTAATTTTGTTTCTGTTCCTGTCAATTCTATTATTAAAGAATCCTGATAGACATCTACAATCTTCGCTCTAAAAATATCCGCAACCCCTATCACCTGTTGCCTTCTTTCTGCTGCAACTCCTATTTTTACCAGAATAAGCTCTCGACATACAGAAGCTCCTTCCTTTAACTCTTCAATCTTTTTCACATCTACTAATTTTCTTAGCTGCTTTTCTATCTGTTCTAAAATTTCGTCTTCTCCTGAAGCAACTACTGTCATCCGTGAATATTTTTGATTTTCTGTTTCTCCCACAGATAAACTATCAATATTGTAACCTCTGCGGCTGAATAATCCTGATACTCTGCTAAGTACACCTGCTGTATTTTCCACTAAAATTGAAAAAAATATCTTCTTCATATCACCTTTCACCTCTTTTACTAAATTTCAAAACTCTATCTCCATACATTCTAATTTCCCTTATTTACTGTTAAAAAAATTATCCTTTTCACTCTGCATAATTTATCTGTAATCATAGCAACAAACTATTCATTTGTCAATACCCGATGTCTGCGTTTCCAAAGCGCTCATTACTATTTAGCCTTTCGATCGTCATTGATAGAAAAAATTGGCAAATAGTAAACTCTGCCCAAAAGTCTTTTTATTCTTAGAGTAGCAGCAAACTAGCTTAAGGGAAACAACAATTCCAAAAGAAACCCCTTGGAAGATGTCGGCACTTAGCAAACAGCCCAAAAGGGCTGTGCGCTTAGTACCGTTACGTCTGGAACGGAGCGAAAGCGCGGTTTCGTTGGAATCGTTGTTTCCCTCAAGCGGAAACCTTTTCAAAAATCCCCACTTCACTATCTTATGAAAGCAGCCTCTCCACTAACTTAACCGCATCTGCAGCATCCTTAGAATACCCATCTGCTCCTATTTCCTCAGCAAAACTTTCTGTGATCACCGCACCTCCAATCATTATTTTCGCTCTGCATTTTCTCTCTTTTGCATACATAACCACTTCTTTCATTTCCATCATTGTAGTAGTCATCAGAGCAGAAAGTCCTATTATCTGTGCATTTTCTTTTATCGCCGTTTCCACAATCTCTTCCTTTGGCACATCTTTTCCTAAGTCTATTAGTCGATATCCATAATTCTTTAGCATTAAGACTACTAAGTTTTTCCCGATATCATGAATATCTCCTTTTACTGTAGCAAATACAATAGTAGGCAGTATTTTTTCTCCCTTTTTCTTTTCCAACAGAGGTTCTAAATATTCTATTGCAGTCTTCATCGCTTCTGCAGAAGAAATTAACTGAGGCAGAAAATAAATCTTTTTATCAAATAATCTTCCCACTTCATTAATAGCTGGTATTAAAATCTCATTGATAATCTCTCCTGCGTTTTTCCCTTGCTCTATCATAGTTTTAGCGTGCTCTACGATTATCTCTCGATTTCCTTTTAACACATCTTCATAAATTATCGGTTTTTGTAATTTTTCCTCTTTTTCATTTGATTCTTCTGGCTTTTGTAAACTATTTATTTTATTAATATAACGAATATCTGCACCTGTTTTATTGAGCAGCAGATCAGAAGCAAATGCTGCCTTTACTAATAAATCTTGTGAAGGATTCGCAATTGCCATAGTAAGACCATTTTGAACTGCCATAGTCAAAAACGCCGTATTGATAGAAATGCGATCTGGCAGTCCAAAAGAAATATTAGAAAGTCCCGTAATAGTAGCTACCTGAAGCTGTTCTTTACAATATCGAATGGTTTCTAATGTTTCTCTTGCTGCATTAGGATTCGCCCCTATTGTAGCGACTAACCCATCTACTACAATATCTTCTTTCGTTAAACCATACTTTTGTGCTTCATAAATAATAGTATTGATAATTTCTATTTTTTCATTTAGATTTTCTGGTAAACCCTTGTCTGATAAGGGAAGTAAAATAAACATCGCTCCATACTTTTTAGCGATTGGCAAGAGATGTTCCATCTTATCTTTTTCTAATGAAATAGAATTAATTAACGCACGTCCGGGATAAATTCGCAGTGCTGCCTCAATGATATCCACATGACTAGAATCAATACAAAGTGGTGTACTCACACAACGCGATACTTCATAAATCGCTTTTATCATCATCTCTTTTTCATCTATTCCATTCATTCCCATATTGATATCTAGAATGGCTGCTCCTTTTTCTTCCTGTTCCGCTGCCATATCTAACACCATTTCCATTTTCCCTTCTTTTAGTTCTTGCTGCAATTTCTTTTTACCTGTTGGATTAATTCTCTCTCCCACAATAAAAAAACGCCCCTCTAAAGAGATTTCTATTGTTTTTCGCTCCGAACACAATACTCTTTTAGGAGTTTTAGAATAAATAGGAACTTCTGTATACTTTATTTTTTCCTTTATCTTTTTGATATATTCTGGTGTAGTTCCACAACATCCTCCTAAAATTGCCGCTCCTGCCTGTGCCAATGTTTCCATAAAATCAGCAAATGTATCAGCATCCATATCAAAATAATTCTTTCCATTTTCATCTATCTTTGGAAGTCCAGCATTTGGCTTTGCGATAAGAGGAACGACAGCATATTTTTTCATCTCTTCTATAATGGAAATCATAGCATCTGGTCCAGCAGAACAATTCACCCCTACTGCATCTGCCCCTAAACTCTGCAAAACAATCAATGCTGTCTTAGGATCTGTTCCATAGAGAGTACGTCCATCTTCTTGAAATGTCATTGTGACCATAATAGGCAAATCACAGACTTCTTTTGCTGCTAATACTGCGGCTCTAGCTTCTTGTAGACTCATAATTGTTTCTGCGACTAACAGATCTACCCCTGCCTTTACCATACACCGTATCTGCTCTTTATATATCTCTACCAGTTCTTCAAAATAAAGCTCTCCAATCGGATATAATTGTTTTCCTGTCATCGTAATATCCCCTGCTACTAACGCATTATTCCCAGCCGCTTCCTTTGTAAGCATCACTAAATTTTGATTGATTTCCTCTAATCTATCCGCCAGTCCATATTCTTCTAGTTTTATTCTATTTCCAGAAAAAGTGGGCGCATATAAAATATCTGTCCCCGCCTCTACATAGTTTTTTTGCAATTCCAATATCACTTCTTTATGCTCTAAAATCCATTGTTCTGGACACACTCCTGTTGGCATTCCTGCCTTTTGAAGATTTGTTCCTGTAGCACCATCTAACAATAAAAATCTATTTTTTACAAATTTTTTCCATTCCTCTCTTATCATATTTTATTCCTCCTCTCTCTTCATTTCTGAATACATCATACATAATTCCACTAATTTCACTCGATTAAAAGGAAGCATAAAATAAAAACCATCTACAAAAGACATCATTTCTTTCATAATTTTTCCTGCTAACTTTGCCCCTGTATGTTCTCCTTCTTCTCTTGTCATATCAGAAGAAAAAGCATTTACAATTTCATCTGGCACAGAAATCCCTGTAATTTCGTTTTTGATGAACATAGCATTTCGGTATGAAACAAGCGGCATAATTCCACCTAAAATCTTTGTATTCACTCTGCTCTTAATATAAGAAAGCTTTTCCATATCTTGCTTAGAAAATACAGGCTGTGACAAAAAATAAGTCGCTCCTGCCTGTATTTTTTTTTGTATCCGATTTATTTCCACTTCTATATTAGTTCTTCCATAGTTCAATGCTCCGCCATAAAAAAGAGGTTCTTCTAAAAAATGTTCTTCATTCATTTCTTTTACAAACTCCATCAACCGGATAGAATTAAAATCAAAAACACTTGTAATAACTCCTCTCTCACTTCCCGGAACAGGATCTCCTGTCACCAATAATAAATTTCTGATTTGATTCCCATAAGCACCTAAAAGCTGCGCCCTCATCGCAATCATATTTTTATCTCTACAGCTAATATGTGGCATCACAGGAATATTCACTTCTGACTGCACTCTCACTCCCGTTAAAATAGAATCCATTCTAGGCTTCGCCATAGGAGAATCTGCAAAAGTTAAAATATCCGCTCCTATTGTCTTTAAACGATGTGCACACTCTAAAATTTTTTCTATCTTCGCATCATAAGGAGGGTCTAATTCTACTGCCACTACCTTTTTTCCTGCCTTTAATTTATCATAAAATAGATTATGAAACTCTTTTTTCTCTTCTACTCGTTTTTCTATTATTATAACTTTTTCATCCGTCTTTCTTTTTTTCTCTTCTATTTTTTTCTTTAAAGCTTTTGTATATTCTGGCGTAGTCCCACAACACCCTCCTAAAATATTCACCCCTAAATCAGAAATTTCTTTCATTCTCTCTGAAAAATATTCTGTATTTTCTAAATATATTGCTCTATCTTGCAGCAATTCTGGATAATTAGAATTTGGCATCACACTGATCCATTTCTCCTTCGGAAATTTCACTTTCTTTAATATCTCAAGCATATGCCCACATCCGATACCACAATTAAATCCTATTGCATCTAATTCTTTTATTTTTCCAGCCTGTTCTAATAATCTGTCTACCTTTATCCCCTTTTTTGTATAACCATATCGATCCAAACAAAATTCAGCGATGAGAAAGACATCTTTTTTTTGTTTTATATAGGAAATTAATGGTTCTAGATAAGTAAAATCTGGAAAAGTTTCAAATAAGATAATTTCTGCTTTACACTCTAAAAATATATCACAAATATCATAATATTCTTCTAAAAGTTCGTCCAGATCAGATGAAAAATATTCTGGAATAGGTCCAATGTCTGCTGCTATATAACATTCTTTAGCTGCCTCTTTTGCAATTTCAAACCCCTTTATTAAAATTTCTTCCTGTTCTTTTTTCGTACAATTTAAAATTTCTCTACTCGCTGCAAATGTATTAGTACGAATTAATTTCGCTCCCGCTTCTTTATATGCAGTGTGAATATTCTTTACTAATTCTGGATTTCGTATATTAGCAAATTCTGATGGAATTTTATATTCTTTTGTTATTTGAGCAAAATACGTTCCAAAAGCTCCATCTGCCAATAATTTATGATTTTTTAAATACTCTTTTATCTCCATCTCATTTTACCTCTTTACGTTCTTTTTTATCTGATGTTAGATAATAATTGATTATATATAATAGAAAAAGATTAAGCAACTATTTTTTATGAATTCCTCTTTTCCTTATTATAAAAAATCAACATTCTAAACAAATTCTTATAGAAATGAACTGGAAGGAAAAACACACATTGACAAAGGTTCGCACAGGAACGCGCCTATTCCAACAAAGCCGCGCTTTCGCTCCGTTCCAGAC
>CAJUHN010000130.1 GCA_910585935.1 uncultured Lachnospiraceae bacterium
TTAAGTGCCGACGTCTTCCAAGGGGCTTCTTATGGAATACTTCCTTGCCTCCGCTTGGTATTGGCTATTCTACTTTTTGAAAGGAGAATTTTACCATAATAGAATAAAAAGAGCAAAAACCTAATATTAAGTATTCATAGGTTTCTGCCCTCTTAAGCACTTTGTGTATTATTTTCTTTTTTCCGTGCGCCCTTCTTTGAATTCCATCCATAAACGTTACCTTTACAGTTAGCTCAGCTCAGGCACCCTTACGGCACATGGAGGGCTTTACTTAGTGCTGCTCCATTCCTGACCTGACACGGTTCATAAAGTTCCATTGCGTAAGACCCAAACGTCAACGCCACTTATAAAGGGCTGCTCTACAGAAAAGAACCCTCGGTCGGGCATCACCCCCACTAGAGCGGATTGTAGGTACAGGACACCGCTAACTTCCCGGCTGCACGGACTTTAATTATAATATTTTTTTCGCGATTTGTCAATGTAATTTCTAAAAATTTTATTTATATTTAATATAGTTCAGTCTTTTTATTCTATTATATTCTATTATTATCGTGAGATTCTCTTTTCGCAAAGTAGAACCATCAACAAACTAGCGGAGGCAAGGAAGTATTCCATAAGAAGCCCCTTGGAAGACGTTGGCACTTAATAAGCAGCCCTGATAGGGGGGTGCGAATTTAGTGTCCGCTACGTCTGGAACGGAGCGAGAGCGCGGCTTCGTTGGAATACTTCCTTGCTGGAGCGTCCCCCTTTGGTCAAAAAACAAACTGATCTGTATTTTATATTTCATTTTTTTGTTGTTTTTCCAACTTCACTTTCTGGCGGAGTTCTTTAAAGAAATTCTTTAAAATCGAACTGCACTCTTCTTCTAAAATCCCTATTTCTATTTCCACCTGATGGTTGAATTGAGGCATCTGTAAAAGATTTAAAATAGAACCTGCACATCCAGCTTTTGGATTCATACAGCCAATATATACTTTTCTCATTCTAGCTTGGATAATCGCTCCTGAACACATTTGACAGGGTTCTAATGTTATATAAATATCACAGTTTTCTAAGCGCCAGTCCCCCATATATTTACTCGCTTTTCGGATAGCATTTAATTCTGCATGGGAGAGGGTGTTTTTATCTATTGTTCTTCGGTTATAGCCTCGACCGATTATTTTACCTTCATAAACAATCACACATCCAATGGGAACTTCTCCTATGGAAGCAGCCTTTTTAGCGAGACGCAGTGCTTCTTTCATATATCGTTGTTGTTCTGTCATTTTTTCTCTCACTTCTATATGGATTTTTTCTATTATAATTTTTGTGTTTATTTTATCATAGATCTGAAGATAATAACAGTCAACTAGAGGGATTTATTTTATGAAAAGCTTGGTCTGAAATCTGGTGACAAAATCTTGTTCTTTCAGAATCCAAATGGTGAAACTGTTATCAACAACTCTTCCGCACAGGCAATTTATAAAGCCCAGAAAGCATTTGAAGGTGTTTCTGAACAGATGGGCGTGGATAATGAAGATGATGTACAGACATTGGTTGACAAAGTGCGTTATGGAAAGGGAAAAAATTAGGAAAATAAAATGATTATGAGTTTAAATTTTCTTTTTATCATTCTATACATAATATTGTGCTTGTGCTTGATACATATCCGCAAAGATACCATTTAATTTCATTAATTCTTCAAAGTTTCCATACTCTGCGATTTTTCCGCCATCTAATACTGCTATTTTATCACAAATACTCACACTCGATAAACGATGTGAAATAAAAATTGTTGTATGTTCTTTGGAAATGAGTTTAAAACTTTTGAATACTTCATACTCTGATATCGGATCTAAAGCAGCGGTTGGTTCGTCAAGAATAAAAATATCGGAATTTTTATATAGTAATCTGGCTATCGCTATTTTCTGAGATTCTCCCCCTGATGGTTCTATCCCTTCCTCATCAAAATAATTATATAACACCGTTTCCCATTTTTTATCCGTTTTTTCTATCAATGCATTTGTTCCTGATATCATACACGAATTTTCCAGTCGCCCTGACTGATAGTCTTGTCCACATAGCACATTTTCTTTTATTGTCCCACAGATTAACTTAAAATCTTGAAATATCGTGCCTATTAACTTGATGTATTTCTCATATGGAAGAGTGTTGATATCTATATCATTCACATAAATATGACCTTCTGTGGGCTGGTAAAAACGGCATAATAATTTAATTAATGTAGTTTTACCCTGCCCATTTTTGCCCACAATTATCATTTTTTCTCCCGGATGTATCGTCAGATTCACATTTTTTAAAATATCATTTTCTGTATTTGGATATCGAAAGGATATATCTTTAAATGTGATAGTAACAGGCTGTTTTATGTCTTGCAGCTTATCTTCTTGTTCCTCTAAATCCATATACATAAATTCTCTCAAAGAGGTCGCAAATATATTCTGCTTTTTTATTTGCCCCCTTAAATCAATGATAGATTGAATCGTTTCAGAAAAAGCGAAAATAGAGGAAACATAAAACGTAAAATCTCCCACACTGATTGTTCCATCCACTACCTGATAAATAATAATGAGATAGATACAAACTGTTTGTAATGCGATGAAAAACAGATTAATACTGTCCCCGATTATATCTATATATCGTAAATGTGCATCGGTTTTACTTTCTATCACTATCAGTTTTTTCAATTTTTCTATGATCCATGTTTCCAATCCATGCACTCGCAGTTCCTTCGCCCCCGAAACATCTTTAGAATAATTGACCAGATATCCTTCTTTTCTCCAAAGAGAAGATAAGATCTGAAAGCGGCGGTTGCTTTCTTTTATATTAAAATAATTGACCACATTTTTTACTATACAAGGAATCACTGCTAAAATAGCGATTACAAAGTTGATCTGTAATACAATTCCGATACAACCTGCTACCTTACAAATATATTCTATCATTTGAAAGATATCATCGACATAAGCTGATAAACTTTTTCCTTTGTTCGCTAACTCTATCATATTCTGAATCGAATTTGTTTCTAATTTTCCATATTCTATCCGCATCGCTTTTTCTGAAAATATTATCTTAAACTTCTTCTCAAATTCACTCTCTTCTGTCTGTAGCTTGGTTTGAATAATATTTTGCATGATTCTGGATAAATATAAAACTCCCAAAAGAAACAACAATCTTGTTATCAAAAAAGACAGATTATCCCTTGCTGTGAGTAAATCATCTAAAATTACTTTTACTAATATCATCGGCAAAAAGAGATTTATCATAGAAAAAATAATATTTCCTATCTTAAAAAACAATATTTTTTTATTTAATTTAAAACAAACTTTTATCCCAAATATATAATTTTTAATTTCCTGTTTTCCCATACTCTTCCCCCACTTGCAGATAACCACTCGCCTGCTTCTCAAACAAAGATTGATAAAAGGTTTCCTGTTCCATTAATTCTGTATGTGTTCCAAATTCGATCAATTTTCCTTTTTCAAAAACCGCAATTTTATCACAATACCTCGCACAGGCGAGTCTATGAGAAATATAAATTGCCGTCTTTCCCTTAGAAATATCTTTTATATTCTGATAAAATTGATTTTCAGCTAGAGAATCTAAAGCAGAGTTCGCTTCATCAAAAAGATAAATGTCAGCCTTTTTATAAATCGTCCTCGCTAATGCTATCTTCTGTAATTCTCCTCCAGAAAGCTCTATTCCATTATCATCAAATTCTTTATATAAAGTGGTATTCTCCCTATTCGGCAACCTTTGTATCTTTTCTTTTAACATTCCTAAATCAATCGCTCTATCCAGCCTTTCTCTCTCTTCTTCCTGATTTAACACAATATTTTCTATAATCGGAAAGGCAAATAATTTATAATCTTGTAATAACACACCTAATATCTTCGTATATTGTTCTTTGCTGATAGAGCGAATATCCACTCCGCCTATCAGAATCTTTCCCTTAGTCGGCTCATACAGTTTACATAATAATTTTATCAATGTCGATTTCCCTGCTCCATTGACTCCGACAATCGCCAGACTCTCTCCCTGATTTAATTTAAAATGAATATCCTGCAATACATACTTGTCACTATTAGGATATTGAAAACTCACATGCTGAAATTCAATCGAATAATCAGATAATGTCCTAGTTTCTTTCTCTTCTTTCTGTTTATCCGTTAAAACCGCCTGATATTCTTTTAATAAATCAATATTTTTTGCCCAAAACTGAAATTCATCTGCAGAATGTAACACTTCTTTTAAATACTCCATAAAATTAGGAATTATCGTTAAATACATCGAAAATGTGCCTAATGAAATTTTATTCGCCAGATAAGACAGAATTATCATGATATAAACAAAACAATCCCCCCAAAAAGGATAGAATCATTCCCAGAATATTCAGAAATGTTATCTTTTTATGATGTACTTTTGTCAGAGAAATCCCCTGTTCACTTGCTGCGCTGAACTTATCCTTGATCAGATGATTCATCTGATTGATTCTGATATCCTTCCCATAAATATGGTCAGTTGCAATTTTAAAGAAATAATTGATTCTTCGGGAAATAGGTGCTAGATTATGATTATAATTAAAATTCTCCTGATTCATAAAATGCCCTAGCAGGTAATTAAAAATACTCAGTACCAAAATTCCAAGAAGCAAACTAAAATGCAGCCTTATAATCAAATAACCATAAAGAACTACTTGAATGACATTTTCAATAAAAAAAGAAATAAAATACAAATAATCCGTAGGTCGGATATTACTCTTCACCTTCTGCTGAAGATCCAGAAACTTACTATCTTCTACCTTTTGATAATCACAATAGACATTCGTACATAAATGCTGAACACCTGTAAGAGATGATAATAAGTTATAATAATGACTCCATATCGTTTGTATAATATTATAAGATAAATTCAATATCATGGTAGTAATCGCCATAATAAAAACAAGAGTAGTCAAATATTTGATATCTCCTCCATTTGTCAATTCATCAATAATTAATTTCGGAAAAATGACGAAAATCAACGGACGTATTACATTTAATATGATTTTTATCGGATATACAAGTAAAACAACAGGTTTTAAAGATATGATATACTTTATCATAAAACATAAATCTTTTATATATTTCATAACACTTCCCCATTCAGGTAAACTTATAAACAAAATCTTCATGCTTTCAAATTTTAATAGCATCATAAGTAAAACACTATCAGATCGCACAATATAATTTTAAAAAATTTTTCAACATCTTTATAAGCCTATCCTGAAATCCTCCTTTCTCTTATGCTTTTCCATTTTCTTTCATCTGTAACCATTTTTAACTTAAAAAATATTATCCTCCTTGTATAATGTATTTAAGTTAACCTGTTGTGCGATTTCATTTTTAAATTGTAAATTCCTTATAAAAATGCCCAGAACCCCTATGTTATAAATATATTCGTTTGAAACGGTTTAGAAAATTAATTGTTTTATTTTCACGAATTCACAGGTTTCATGAAAAAGGAATACCATACATTTTCCGAATCAATGCCGTCAATTCACCACAAAAACATTACGAAAGAAGGTGTTGTTTTATGTATCATAGTATATAATATTTTGTGGAAAATGCAATCCTCCAAATGGAAAAAAATCAAAAAAATTTTATGGAAAATCCTTCAAAACCAGGGGAGTATATAAAAAAAGTAGAACAAATCCTGTTGGAGTTTGACTGTCATGTTGTTTCGGAAGCGTTTGCTCATCGTTTTGAACCAGTTGTATCTACACATACACGTTTTCAACATAAAACAACAAAGAAAACGACATATTTACTGGATCAAATGATGGGAATTACTCCGCACACCCGATTAAGGGAAGATGTCTGTGAGCAATTGATTTTGGAAATAGCTCAAAGCAGTTATCAAAAAGCAGGAGAAAGCCTTAAAGGAAAGGATGTAATAAGCAGAGAAAGTGTAATGTGTCATGTGCATCTGTTAAACTTTGAGGAAAAAACGAGAGAAAAAGGAAAAGAAAAGCGACAGGTAAAACGATGATATATGGAAGCAGATGAAGATCATATTGCTTTACAATTTAAAAAGAAAAAGGGAGATATCAAATGTTTTAAAGGATATAAGGATAATCATCAGATAGTAAAGCTTATTTATCTTCATGAAGGCTATGAATGAGAAGGAAAACGCAAAAAACTAAAGCATATAAACTATTTTGGAGCATTATATACAGGAAAAGAGAAGGAAAAATGATGGAAGAAAGTAAAAGATGCTATAGAAAGAATCTATGACACAGAAGAATTGGAAAAAATTTACTTTCAATCCGATGGTGGAAGTTGGATGAAAAAGGGAGTAGAAATGCTTGGAACAAAGTTTGTTCTGGATGGATTCCATATCAAAAAGTATGTAAAAAAGTTGGCACGAGAACTGAGAGAAGAGGAAAGCGAAAAGGATATCAGGAACTATCTGGAAAAGGGGGAACGAAAAAAGTTGGAAGAATGGGTAAAGCAAAATGTGAAGGGAATGGACGAGAGAAAAAGGAAACATGTGGAAGAAAGCTTGAGTTACATTCGGAGAAACTGGAAAGGGATACGTAAGCGAATAAAAAAAGAAGAAGGAATATTGGGAAGCAGCACAGAAAGTCATGTCAGTCATGTGCTATCTGCACGGATGAGTTCGCGTCCGATGAGATGGAGTAAAAAAGGGGCAGATAAAGTATCTCAATTAAGAATTTATTGGAAAAATGGCGGAGAGATAAGAGAACTGCTGCACAGTCTAAGGAGAGAAGAAGAGAAAAAAGAAGAAGAAATCAAGTATTTTAGTGCAAGTCAAATGATAAGTTGGGAAAGACAGAAACAAAAGAGCTATGGAAAATATATCGATAGATTACAGACCAGTGTCAGCAAACAATGATGAAAGTATATTTTCAGAAAGCAATCACGGAGATTTGTGGATAAGAAAGGAAAAGAAGTGCAGGGGAAAGTCTGCCCTTTGGCTTCCCCAGGTAAAGTTACACTATCATTAAAAGAAAATCTTCCAAAGTTTCGATATCTGTGGTATTATTATCTTGGAACTTCAACATAATGATGCCTCCTTTCAAAATTTGTATCGTTACAAATAGGATAGCACATTTTATTGAAGTTTTTTATTTTATCTAGCACAACAGGTTAATTTAACCTGTTGTGCTACTTTACTAAAAATTATCACTCCTGATAAAAAGGCGCAGACTTTCCCTATACCATAAAAATACTTTTTCAGAAGCTTAGAAGACCAATTGTTTTATTTTTGCAAGGTCACAAGCTTCATGAAAAATACTGTTTAATGCCAAACAAAAATTGTATGCCAGTATCTTGTTTGAAAGCCGAGTACACAGCCCACGGATGCTTTTTGCAAGCACCTTTCTGCATTTAGCTGACCACTCAATTGGGAAAATACCGTTTCCACTCGCCGCCGTTGATGAAATACCAGTTGTTGTACCGGTTGTGACCAGTCCACTTTACTGTTGGAACGTTTCAGTACCATTAGATAAATGCCATCTCCCTGCATCTCCTTCCAGAACATTTCCCCGATATAACCCTTGTCTGCAAGGATGACCGCATCCCTCAGCCCAACGGTAGGGTCACGTAGCTTTTTTCGGTCATCGGTCGATGCAGGTGTGACATCAAAGGAAGTGATATACCCTTCCATACACACCAACTTTTCTAGAATACCGATAAATTAGGGATTTCACGTTTTCTAAACTGTTTGGATTTTTGCTAAAACATTGCAAAATGATGAATAAAAATAACAAATTGCGTTAAGGCAAATACTTTCAAAGCTACTTTATAAGCAGGTTGTGGTTAGGTTAGTGCATATGGAGTTTGACCCTAGCCAAGTTAGTTCTATTATACTATTACTCGTTTTAATTATTAAAAGTTTTATGAGTTTTGATATATCAAATTAACTCATTAAGTATTATTATCATTTCTTGAATATTTTTATATTGTACTATCAAATTTTTTGTTAAGGTTTGTTGTGCTTCTAAAAGGTGATGTGAGTTTTGATAATATTTTGTTTTTAAGAATATACTAATATTCTTATTGGCTATTATATATAATCGCTCTATATTATCCTTAAAAGTCTTTGAATCTTGGATTACTCCTTTTTCCACAAAAAATTTTTCTCTTTTTTTCCATAAAATAATATACGCTTTAAATAGACTCAAAATACGTTGCGTAGGAAACCTTTGTATTACCATCTCATAACAATCTTTTCCATAATAACATAATTCACCTTTTTCACCAGCTTCTGTATACATATATTCAACACAACTCGGTTTTCCAAATTGGAAAGCTTTTATTTGATTTCTAACATTATTAAAATCTAATTGAAAAGTGTTAGGAACATACTTAATAAAAGTTAATGTTTTTATATAATCGCAGCCTTTATAATGGGGAACTTGTTTTAAAAATTGAAATGCTAAATCAATATCATAATAGGAACAAGATTTTATACTATAAATTCCATCAATAAAAAAATCTGCTAGATAAATTTCTTCTTTTTGGTTATCATAGCCATATATAATAGGATTATGATCTGTATCTTCTTTAGAATTATTATAGTGAGATATATATTTAATATTTAAATATGGAAAAATGTAATAACCTTGATTTAGATAAAATTCACAAGCACTATGAAAATTTTCAAAATCATTTGAAATGTTATCATAATGAATTTCCTTTCTTAATATATATGGACACTCTATGAATAGCCAATGAGGATTAAAATTATTTGGAAAAAAAGCGTCATATAAAGAATTCATACCAATTTGAATATTTATAAACTGACTCATAACCCACTCATAGGATTCAGGATAATTTTCTAAAATAGATAAAAGATAGGTGTCTTGTGGCGAATGTAAAATACAAGGAATACAAAAAGGTAATTGAATTTTCATAAAACCTCCTCTTTTAATAAAATTATTTTCGAAAATTAGATAAATTATTATAATTTTACTTTCATATGTCCTATATTTTGTATTATGCTACTTAATTATTATTTTAACTATTATTATATATATTTTTCGTCAAAATTTAATAAAATGTAATTTTTTATATATTTCACCCATCAAAAATTTTAACTCTTTTATCTTTCCCATAGTTTATAACTTTCTTTATTTTCTCTAAATGTAAGCATAATATAAACTTTCTTATTCTTATTTATCAAATCATTTCAAAATTATGATTTAGCATTAATTTTACAAGATCGGTTTTAACACTACTAAATATTTAAATATATAATTTACAAATAATATTTTAGAAATTTGATAAAATGTAAACTTTTCTTTCTATACCCTATAAAATTAATCAAATATTATATCTTTTTCCCCCCCCCCAATTTATTTCTACTTCTTGTATTAATATGTAAGGTTTTGATATTATCTACAACTTTTCTCCTGTTCCATACCATACATGTGACTTTCACTATATATGGTATCTCATCAGTTAAATATCTGTTAAAACAATAGTTATAGATTTCTATGAAATATCAGAAATATTATTTATATAGTGTACCCTAAAAATTACTTTTTGTAAAGCACTTTTTTATATATTTAATAAAATCTGTAAACTAAATTTCTTTACCTAATTATTACTACGAAACTCTCTCTTTAAAAGTAGAGCTGTCAACCAACAGAGAAAGCAAGGAAGTATACCATAAGAAGCCCCTTGGAAGACATCGGCTAATGTGATCAACTTAAGAAAGTTTTCGTGTTTTTTCACAACAAAATCTTATTCTCTTAAAAACATTGAAAAATAAAACTTCAATTAGTCTTTCGAAAATATTGTAAAAAACCTACTATGCTTTAGCAAGAATCGGATCAAGAAGTTGTCTTACTTCTAATGTGCATTCTGCATAGATTTTTAAAAATTCAAGGAATGGGAAAATGCCAAAATATTGTCCCACATATACCACTACCTCTTTTGGTTTTGTTTCTTTGTAGTTTTTGGCAGTAACAGGCAGTGACCTGCCTGTGTAAGCCTGCCCTTCTTCCAGGTTTTTGTATATCTGGAAGAAAAGGTAGCCAATAAGGGGCATTATCATATGGAAACTAATATAACGTGAGTTCGATGAAAAAAATGTCCATAAGCCGAATTCTCTGATATAATGAAATCGCCAAACCCCAAAATATCAAAGGAGAATAAACTTATGGACGAAATCATTATATCAGTTTTTTATGACATTGACAACTTCTGCAAAGAATTAAAAAAATATTTTGAGCATTCTCTGATACCGCCGAATGAGTAAGAAACATCCTTTGAGCTTCCTTCCGA
>CAJUHN010000131.1 GCA_910585935.1 uncultured Lachnospiraceae bacterium
TCACCAAATTTTTCTGGTTATATCCATACTTCACTCGTCCATACGCATTTTTCACTGTCACTCGTCTGCCTAAGATATCATATTCATAGTAAGTTTCTTCCCCTTTTCCGTTTTTCACATAGTAGGGCGCTCCTTCGTTTGGGTGATACTGATACAGGATGCTCACGCCTAACGCATTGGTGCTTTTTCTCAATCTTCCTCTTCGATCATACGCATAACATCTTTCTCTTACTTTTCCTTCTCTCACTTGCTGGATTTCTTTGATTTTATTATGATGCGCGTCATACTCATACCAGATCGCTTCTTGTTCGTTATCCCATTCTTTCACCAAATCATCCTGCTCATCATATTCATAGTACTTCTCATAGCCGTCCGCAAAGTGCTCGGTTCTCACACGTCCAAACGCATCATAACTCCACTTCGTTTCATTTCCTCTCTTATCTTTCTTCTTCGTTCGATAGCCTTCCTCATACTCATACGATTCTTTTGTGCCATCTCCATGTTCGATCTGAATAGGAAGCCGTTCGGCATTATAGTACACCACATCTTCTCGATCTAAGCCGCTATAATACACCGTGGTTTTCTTTTTTGATAAGTCATAGGACATCGTATAATACTCGCCATTGGACAGATATTGTTTTTTAATTCTTCCTTCTCTATCATACTCATTTCTTAAAAATTTCTTCCCATTTTGATCGATGATCTGGTTCAGATACCCATTTCCATCATAGCCATATTCCATCACACCTTCATTGACATGTGTAACCGCAGTTAAAAGTTCCCCTTCATACTGATAAGTTACAGTTCTTCCACTTTCATCTCGGAACGAGGCGATTTTTTGTTCGTTCCATGTCACCCAGATAGGTTTCCCCAAAGGAGTCACGATTTGACTCAGCCGTTCCCCTTCATAGAAAAACCGCGTTGCTTCTTCATTTTTATCTTCGATTCGCTCTAATTGCCCTCTTTCATTATAGAAACAATTCGTATGGTCTTTTCGATTCGCCAGACACCATCTTTTTTGCTCTTCCTCATAAGATAAGAAAAACCAAGAACAACCTTTACTGACTATCTGCCAGTTTTCCCCTTCTCTTCGGAAAAGAAGCTGCTGCCCTGTCACGGTATCGACATAGATCTCACTGCCATCTTCTTTCGCTCTTCGTAACACACTGTCATAAGAAAAACTCCAGCCTTTTCCCATGACGCCACTGTGTGTCACAGTAGAGAAATACCTCCGTTCCAGCGCAAATGTTCCGCCTAAATCCTCTAGTTTTAAATCTGTCACTTCTGTATAATAAGCGCCGCTGCTCGATTCTACAGGTTCTCCGATCATTTCTGATAATGTATTAGAAACACTATTTTTTATCAGACTCTCTCCGAGGTTAAACTCCTGCCCATAAATAAGCGACATGATATAGTCTGTTCCCACATCTAAACTTGTCCCTGTTACAATATTTATAGCGTGTTTCATGATAGGACTGTCAAAATATCTTCCTATCTTTCCGCTCAAAATCTGACTGAAACGAGAAGTGAGTTGTCCTTGTACTGTTCCCAGAAAGAAATTAAAGGCTAGATTTCCCCAATTCACTTTGCCTTCGGTCATAAATTCTTCGATTACCTGTGGCAGCACATTTGAGCCGATTTGTAAGACCGTCTTTACCTTTGCCGAACTGCCGCATAGATCAAACACCTTTCCTAACGATTTTCCAGATACAATGCCAAATACAATATCGCTGATTCCTTTCCCCAAATCATAGAGAAACTGGTCGCCTCCAAATACGGTGTCACGCAGGAAATTAAACGACTGCGATAAATCTCCATGTGTCGCCTGATATGTCCCATGCAATCCTTCCACAACATCCGCTACTCCAAAAGCCGCGTTCACTCCTGCTGCAATGAAAAGAGGGGTAGCTGCTCCTCCGGTCACAACCACCGCTACAGTAGCCGCAATAATCGTTCCTAATTTTACTAATCCACTCCATACTTTTTTCGTGGCTTCCTTTTTCTTTTGCACCAGCGCATCTTTCACCTGACTGTTGATCATTTCCCGATTCGCTTCGTCTTCTTTGGTCACACTTTCTCTGATCTCATCTGCACAAGGAGAAGGTACGCTGAAATCGCTGCCTTCTAATTTAAGAAATGTAGAGCGGATTTTCACTTCTTCTTTTAATGTAATTCCCGAATTTTCTTCTTTCTTGGCAGAAACGAGTACTCCTTCTCCTCCTCGCAGCACAATCTCTTTTGTAGGCGTCATCGCTCCTGTTTCATCTGCTTCTCCTTCTCCAAGACAAAGATCCGTTTCCGCTTCTACCGTAATCGTCTTTCCATTTACCGTTGCCGTTCCCTCTCCGCTCAAAAATACTACGGTACTCTTCGCTTCCTCTGCTGCCATACTGATCGCATCTGGAGTCAATAGAAGTTCTGCTCCATTCACATTAGAAAAAGACTTATAATCTGGATTCTGTGCGTGTTGTCCTCCTGTTCCTGCTTTCGGTTGTGAAATCTTGGCAGGCCCTTGATAATTCTCCGTCCGCATCGCATGAACGGCAATTGCTTCTTGTTCATAGGGCGTAGGAAAATAAATATGTACCAAGCTTTCTTCTTCGGGCATACAGTAAAAACAACTGCTCTCAATCGCATAAGTAAAAAAAGTATTTTTGGGGCGTGCTTCATAACTCTTATCAATATCAAAATGCACTCGTATCTGATTTCCTTTTCTTTCCTTGACAATAGCAGGAATACTCATTCCACCGATGCGAGGATTCGTCTGATAAGCACACAAAAGCCCCTTTTTTCTTCCTGCTTCATAGCGGCGTAGAATTTCCCCTTTTTCTAAATAATATTGTACAGAGGTGATAATCGCCCTCACATCATGCAAAAATACTTCTTCCCCTAAAACCAGTCGTTTCTCACTCTGTATCTGCCATCGCACAGTTTCCTGCGGCTGAAAATGTTCTTTATAAGAGAACCGATAAAATGCCTCCATATTTTTGCTGATTTGATATTCATTTTCCTTTAACTGCACCCCATTTTTTATCTCAGGAATACCGAAATACACCCTTCCATACCCTTGTGTAAATTCTGGCACTAAAAAGGTTTCAAAATGGCTCGCCAGCCGTTTTAAAAAAGTCCAGTCGTCCTCCTCATACTGCAATAAAAACCCCGGCATCTTCGCCCCTTGGCTCGCACAATCTATCGCCTGCGCTTCTTCATAATTAGAAAGCACTTTTTCTATCACCTTTTCATAAGTGTCTTCCTGATCCATAAAGCTCTGGCTTACTTCTTCCAAACTCCACTCATAAGTATAAGAAACAGCCTCTATGGTGACCACATAAAGCCCTTTTTCCTTTTTCGCAGATGCGGTGAGAACCTTCCCCCGAAACAGCATTTTTTCCGCTTCTTCTATCTGAATCTCTGCCCCATCCAACAAGCGATGTACAGAAGGAATCGCTTCCTCTTCTTCTACCAAAAGCTTGAAAAACACATGTGCATGATCATTCAGCTCTGCGCGCAGTATGAACTCTTCTATTTGAATGATTCCCATCATAGGAATCGAAAATGTAAATCCCTGATACCCTATTTTCATTCGTTTACCCCTCTCTTTTTATTCTGGCTGTCCAGATGTTTCTAATATAATCGTTCCTCCATACAGACAATGAAGCTCACAGCGTCTTAATAAAGGCGGTTCTCCATTTAAAGAAACTTTTTCTTTTTCTCTTGTCCATGTAACTCCTGGAACTAAAATAGGCGTACACTTCCCATAACACATCTCTATCAGACTCTCATCTACACTATCATCTTCTTCCCCTGTAAAGACCGATTTCACTTTAGAAACAAATCCCATAAATCCATCTACCAACTTCTCCCCCAGATTTCTATCTTTCTTCGCCTCTTCTGTCGCCTGTTTCGCCACTTCTTTTGCTGTTTCTACCGTAGAAGGATTCTCCTTACTGCAGCAGCCGCCGAAATTAATGATATTTTGTTCAGCCAGATTATCAAATACGGTCATCTGTGGAATCCCCCTGACAAAGATACCATGTGTCTGCGGAAGCACTAATATACTAGATCGCATCCCATAATCCTTTTCTTTATTTTTCATACATTTCATCTGTGCAGTATACACCACATAGGTTTCATCGGTAGGTCTTTGTGCTTCTATCTCTTCTTTCTTTGCCTGTAATTCTTCCTGTGCCTTTTGTGCTTCCTCTGCGCTCTGTTCTAATTCTTCTTGTGCCTTCTGTGCTTCTTTTTCAGCCTCTTCTAAAGCCTGTTTCGCTTTCTCAATCTTCTCTTCTGAAGCCCCATCTTTCGTTATGATATCAGCTACGACTTCTCCCATCGCTTTTTTCGCTTCTTCTACTTTTTGATTCGCATTCTCCAATGCTTCTGCCTTTTCATAATATGCCTGTATCGTTTCTCCTGCTCGCTGTGTCGCATCACTCAATTTCAGATTTGATACATCTATTTTCTCTTCTGCCATTTCACCGTACCTCCACTTCTTCTAACACAATCCCTGTAGCTTGTCTTCTCAATAAACTCTCCGCCACCGCAAGGCTTATCACCGGATGTTTCATCATACTCCCCTGTACCATAAAAATATGATGATATGCGATTTTCTTTTGATCTAAAATCAATTTCTTTTCCATTCCATTTGGATAATATTCTGTTTCCTCACTGACAACCGGCAGCTCGTCCATCAAAATCTGATGATATTGATATTCCTTTTTCTTCTCCTTATGCAGAAAAATCACATCCTTAAAAATCAAATCATCTTCATAAGCGTCAAAAATATCCTTCCATTTTTTCGCTATCATCTGAACCGGATGTTCTATAAAATCAGGAGCAATTTCTCCCTCCCCTTTTAAATATAATATAGTCGTATCATTTAACTTCTCACTGTCCGCCTTAGTAAAAAAATAAGTATTATTTGTAATATCAAAATCCCGAAATTGAATCCCATAAAGAAGCTGTATATCCTGTTTCATGATAAAAAAGCGCATCTTATTCTTCCTCCTGTACGAAAATCACAGCTAATTCCTCCTGTGTCAATCCCAACCCATTCACTTGTCCACTCGAAAATATCGTATTTGTCAATTCACACGTTTCAAAACATGTATCCTGAAATGAAGACCCAGAAAAATTCGCATCCACCAGATCACATTCCAGAAACTTACAATTTATAAAATGACTGTTTAAAAAATTAGCCTGCCTCAGATTCACCTTATAAAAAACCACTTCTTTCAATTCACAATCCTCTAATGTCATAAATTCCATCTCTACTTCTTCACAATGCACCCCTTGTAATTCCATCTGATACCAATAAGAAAAAACCATATTTTCTTTTTGTGTTATGCTATTTTTTAATTCCTTTTCCCACTCTTTCTGATCTTTTTTCTTCTTATCCACCCGAAGCAGTATCTCCGCCTCATCTCGATACTCGCCCCAGCGTACCGCATAATAATCTGTCCTAAAAATCTCCAAAAACCACTCTTCTTTTTCTATATTTCTCAATAAATATCTCAACACATGTGCGATAGAACTCTGACATTTCTTTAATTCCTCAAACATAATTTCCCTGACATCATACACACTCACCTTCCCCACATATTTCTTACTCTGTATATACAACTGCTCCCAAAGAGTCTGAAATGGTTCAAACAAAAAATCTATCGGAACATAAAATTCTATCGCCTTATCATCAAAATACCACCGAAAATCCTGTGCCTGTACCAATACCTGATACTTCTTTTGTATGACATCCACCTTTAAAAGCGCAAAATACAAAAACATCAAGGGTTCTTTTTTTTGCTCCTTCACTTTCTGATTTAACAATTTCAAATTTTCTATCACCAGTTCCCCTAACTTTTCTGCTTGTTCCAACAAATTCTTAGAAAATAGCATCTGATAATTTTCTATCATCTGTTTTTTCTCTTCTCTAAATTGAAGTAATAATTCTTCTCGTTCCACTTTCTTCTTCCTCTCTCATCCTAATTTACCTTCACTTCTGTTCCCTTAAATACCGCATATCCATCCTCTGTGAGCACTGCCTGCGCTCCTTTATCACAGAAAATCTGAACCATTTTTTCCGCATGAATATTCAACTCATTCACAGCACTGATATCGATATCCTCTTTCGCCACAAGATTCACTTCTTTATTCGCACGAATACTCACCTTCCCATCTGCCGTGATGTCCAAAACAGCCGCGCTCCCATCACAAGCGATTCGGATTTTATCCGGCGCTAATATCACAGACTTATTATGCCTAGTGCTCAAAAACTTGGTATTCGGATCTCCCATTTTATCCTTCCCACCCCCAGCACGATAATTGCTGACTGCACTCAAAGCTATCGCCTGTGCGGTATACTTACTCGGAAAATATACTCTCACCACATCTCCCTTTTCTGGCATACAATACCACCCACTCCCATCACTAGAAGCAGACATCGTAGAATAAGGAAACCAATACCCCCTGCTCTTCTGAAAAGCAGGATCAATATCTAAATGCACCAACACCTTATCCGCCTTCGTATCCACAATACTGCCCTCTAACGCGACACCAATCAAATGCATAGGATACTGTTTTTTTACTTTCAACCCCTGTTTATTCTGTAAATAATAAGTGCATACCATCTCATTCCCCTCAAAATAATAGATATAGGCATAAATACAAAACTCCTGCTTGTCTATTCTCACCCGTTCAAACAAAGATAAAATCTCCCTAGCCTCCAAAACATACTGTGTAAAATATACGGTATTTACAGACTGATGATTCGCCTTTAAATAATAATATTGTTTCATATCCTTACTCACCTGCAAAATCGTATATGGAATTTCATGTATCTTCAATTCCGGCACTCCCACATAAAAAGCAACCCCTTCCGTCTTTGTATCTGGACTTATCGTTATCTCCAACTGTGAAAATATCCTTTTCAAAAACTCCCAGTCCGTTTCCTCATACTGAACGATCAATTCCCCTATTTCCCTATCCTCTGTTTGAATCACTCCCTCCCTCTGATACTCTAATAAAATCTTCTTTAACAATACCGAATACTTCATACTTGTATCCTGAAAAGAACGAGAATGTTTCTGAATATCCATCAGATAGGTATAACTCTTCGCGGTCAGCTCTAATTCACAAAACTGTAAAGAAGCATGTACTTCACACTGTGTAATTATTCCATGAAAAATCGTTTTTCGTCCCTTTCCCTCTGCAAAATACACATGAATCGGCTGATTTTCCAGTTTCCGAAATAATATCTGCTCTTCATCTTCTATAATCGCCCGTAAAAATAATGTACTGTGTTCCCCCATCTGTGCCTTTATCACACAGTCTTCGATACATACGACCTCAATCCCTTCTACCCTTAAATCATGTAAATTATAAGCCATATTTTCCCTCCTCTTTTATCATTCGCCCATTCACCTTATTCTTTACTCCGTTTTATATAAGTTTCATTTCCACATCTCACCTAAAATTTCCGCATAAGGAAGTAATGTTCCAACGAAGCCGCACTCTCGCTCCGTTCCAGACGTAGCGGACACTAAATTCTCGGCACGTAACCGCACCGCTCATGAAGTGCCGACGTCTTCCAAGGGGCTTCTTTTGGAATCATTACTTTCTTATGCTAGTTTATCTCTGCGAAACAATACAAAAAAATCAAATCTGTTATCTTGAACACTTATAAATTTATACAAGTATCCCTCAAAAATCTCTCAAAAAAATAGATTACTAATACTGCTTCTATCTATAAAAAGCTATCTTTCATTTCTCTGTAAAAAAGCAACGTACCTACATTTCTGCAAAAAAGTAACACTTTAGCGAATATATCTCTAGGCAGACCCTTGGAAGACGTCGGCACTTAATGAGCAGTTCCGCAAGAAGCGGGGCTGCGAATTTAGTGTCCGCTACGTCTGGAACGGAGCGAAAGCGCGTCTGACAGGAGATATATTCGCTAAAGTGTGTCCCCTTTCGCCACTATGATATAGATATATCTTCCCTAATTAGGCAAATTCTCATGAACCTGTGTCCCTGAAATCTTCAACTCATCCTCCGTTATCACAATCTCTGCCCCTTGATCATTTTGAACCGTCACCTTACTATCTGCCCATATATTAAGCTGTTTATCCGCACTAATTTTAATACTTTCCCCTGCCCAAAAGGAAATCTTATCTATCCCATTGATTTTTATCACTCCATCATTGGTCAAAAGCACCTGTCCATTTGCCCCATTCGTGGATAACTCTATCCCATTCTCTGTGAATTTCACATTATTTCCGGCTGGTGTACTGATATCTTTCACATTCGGATTCCCCATTGGATCATCTGCCTGTGCCTGTTCTGGATTATGCCCTTCTGCACAAGTAATCGCATATCCTTCTTTTTCATCATGAACAGGAAAAAATATTCGGACTTGATCGCCTTGTTTTGGCATACAATACCATCCGCTTCCATCACTAGAAGCTGCTACCGTAGAAAAGGGAAACCAATATTTGCTCTCTTCTTCTCCGTCGATCTTTAATCTCACTTGTACTTTATTTCTATGTACGCCCATCACACTTCCATAAATAGAGCAGCCTGTGAGTTTATCATTATAATATTTTTCCTTTATCAGCCCTTCTTTATAAAATAAAGTATATTGATTTAATAATATCCCCTGCTGTAAACTTCTTTTTATTTCTCCTATTATCATTTCTTTTCCATGAAATACAATTTTAGCCCCTAATGGTACGATATCATAAGCGGATACAACATACTGAATATCATATTGTGCGATTTCCTTTTTCTTTCTTTTTTGACATTCCTCTATATTTTGTTTTGCTGTATATCCTAAATGATCCCAAATCACATCTTTCTTTTGTTCTCCACATCCAATCTGCAAAGATACCTCAGCTCGCGTACTGTCTACAAATACAAAAGCTCCATAGCGTGACACAAATCTCTTTAAAAACTCCCAGTCTGTTTCTTCATATTGTACAACTAACTCTTTTACTGGATTATTTGGTATGGATAAAAGACTGCTGCTGTTATTCTGTCTTTTCATCAGATGAGAAATAAAATCATGTGTCAAAAGGGAAGTATTTTGGTATGACTGGCTTCTAGGAGAAAAATCCATAAAATAGGTAGATGTTTTAGCTCTTAACTGCATATAATATACTTCTCCTGCTGTTATCATTTCTAAAAAAGTGACTACACCTTGAAAAAGAGGTTGTATGTTTCCTTCTTTTTGATAAAAAATAGAAAAAAATTCTTTGCTGTCATGTAATACTTCCTCTTTTTTCTTTTCATCTAAAACCACCATGATTTCGATTTCTCCATGTTCATTTGCCTTTTCTCTCAAATCTAATGCATAGATAGAAGCTTCCACATCTCCTATGACAAAGACCATATCTTTATAGGTAATCGCTTCCACTATGATTTCCTCCTTCCTCTTTGCGGTCATCATTTATCTGTTGTACCATCGCTTCTAATAAAACTCCCATCGTTTCTTTTTGTTTTTGGTCACAGCCAAATGTGCCTACAAAATATCCCTTTTCCTCATTTAATTGAAACGTGATATTATAGAAAGTCCCTTTTCCAGAAGGAGTTTCATAACAAATATAATCCAATTTCTCCATCTCTTTTGTCTTTTTTACATCCATGAAAATTTGATTTCCCCTCATTTCTTTTACAAGAAACTCTTTCCATTCTGAAATAGGCATCCTTTTTTTCTTTTCTTTTAGGAAGACTAATACAAATGTGACATTATGTTGGTTGCTCGCATACCATACACTCTGTTCTTTCTCTTCTATCACATCAAAAAAGTCAATGATAAAAGGAATTTTTAGATTCCCTTCTGTCACTGTTTTCATTTCTAATCTTATCTTTAAAAAACCTAACATCAACTTTTTAGATGGTATCTTCTCTTTTAGTTCTTCCACGGTATAAGAAAAAGTCAGCTCTTGCCTTTTTTCTTCTTTCTCTTTTTCTCTTTGCTCTAAACGCTTTTGCTTTTCTAAAATAGCGATTTTTTCATCTGTCCGCATCATCTGCGCCCTCCTTTTTTTAATCTACTTAGATGTTTACAAAACTCCAGAACCTCTAGAAATACAAACCTTTCCGCATATCCATTTCCTGTATCTCCTCACAGAAACTTCATAGCTTATGACAAATTTCACTTTTCAAAAAGTAGAACAGCCACAAAACAGCGGAGGCAAGGACGTATTCCATAAGAAGCCCCTTGGAAGAC
>CAJUHN010000132.1 GCA_910585935.1 uncultured Lachnospiraceae bacterium
TCTTTTGGAATACTTCCTTGCCTCCGCTAGGTTATAGGCTGCTCTAATTTTTAAAAAGTGAATATTGCGATAATCTATGAAATTTCAATATAGAATAGAAAGGTAAAACTGTAATTCTCATGAAAAATTATCGAAAGCAAAAAGACAGCCTATTTCTTTTGTTAAAATAGACTGTCTTATGTTATTTATTTAACCATATACTATTATTATAATAATCTGAAATAGAATTTTAATAAGTAAACAAAAATTCACTTTTTTCTTATATATTACATCTACATTATTTCATCAATTATCTATCATTTATAATAGCACGATTCTTTTTTACTGTACTTCAAATTCTTTGCTGTAATATACACCATTCATCTTAAATTCTAAACGATATCTACCTTCAGGGAATATAATATTATATTGAAGATAAAAAATATTTAGCCCATCAAATGATCCCCCACGTTCTACTATTTTAGGTTCTGTCATGAAACCTTCTCCTTCTAAAGCATAAATCTTTATATCCTCTTTCTCTACATCAAATACAATATCAATTGCTTCTTTAAATGTTACTGTAAGTTTATGATATCCATTACTATTCTTAGAAAGTTTTATATCCGAAATACTTGTTGTATCTTCTGTTTCTGATCCTGAGCCTGTTCCTTCTTCTATCTTTTCTGGAATCGGAGTTTTTTCTGCAAAAGTAGGAGGTCTATTTCCCGTTTGATCTATAGGAATAATATAAAAAACGGTATCATTTTTGTCAATTTTCATTGTGAATTTATTAGATCCACCATTTAAAGTTCTCTTTTCATGAGTTTCTACAATTTCATCTGCAGTTGGAACTTCATCTTCACTTGCTGCTGTTCCGCAATAAAATACGCCTCCCTCATTAGAACGAAATTCCACTTCAATCTCATCTTCTGCAATTTTTCTTATCTTTTTTTCATTCAGGTTAGGATAATCAAAATCAGTATAAAATTTTTTCTCTAGCTTGCTTCCATCTGGTAATGTTATATACACGGTATAGCCAGTCTTACTGTTCATAAACCAATAGTCCTGCATATAAATCGTATATGTTTTATTATCCTCTGTTTGCATTCTTCCAATACGGATTTCTCCATTCGCACATTCTACATCAACATTAGCTAATGTCAATGCTTCTTGGGTTGGTTTACTTAATACAAATTTTATCTCACTATCAGAAGGGGCATATGCTTCTTCAATTTGCATTTCTCCTGTATTCTGATCTACTGGCTCTGCTGAAACTACTACTGAACCTCGAAGCACTGCTGTATCTCCATCTTTCTGTGCAGTTGCAAAATAAACGGTATATGCCTGATTTTCTTTTAAATCTTTTATCGTTAAATTATGCATTCCCTCTTGATTAAGCTGCATAGAAGCACCTTTTTCCTTTATTTCCTGTCCTGTTTGTGGCACTTGCTCCCCTATCGCCTGTCTGGACATACTGGTTGGAACTGCCATATAATAAAGTATTCCTGCATCATCTGATATAAGAGAAATATCTGCTGTATTTTTATCTACTCTCTTCGCATCTATATCTTTAAGTTCTGGAGCTGACATATTTGTCACAAATGTCTTTTCTATTTTTTTCCCATTAGGTAAGGTGATTTCCATATTATAAGTATTGTCATTATAATATGTTGTTGTAATATGATATACTTTATTTTTTTGACTTCCTTCTTCTGTTTCTACTTTTATAATAGTCATGTCATTTCCACCCGGACAGCTAATATAAAAATTAGAACTCTTTAACTCTACAGCCTGTGATAATACAACATCTACCATTCCACTTTTAGGTATTGTAATTTCCTCAATCTTGACTTCTGTTACGGTATTATCAGAAGAATCCCCATTATTTGGCTTATCGCTTGGTTTACTTGGTTTGTTTGGTTTGCTTGGTTTAGAGCTAGAGCTGCCGGAACTAGGACTACTAGAGCGTGATTCTTCTTTCTGCTTTTCTTGCATCTGTTGTATCTGTTGTTGTACTGCAACGGAAATATTTTCCTGTTTTTTTCCATCTGAACCATATGCCTTTGTTGGTATCGGAATTCTGTCACCTACTGCCTCTCCTGTCACAGGGTCAAATGTATAGACCATCTTATCACTCCATAAAACTGCCCCTGTCTGCATGTTTCCGTTTTTCTCATCTAAGGCATAAATCTTTCCATTTACCTCTACAATTCCTGTTTGCATACTGCCTGAATTATCCAAAAAATACCACTTATCTCCTGTCTTTTTCCAGCCTGTTGCCATTTCTCCTGTGGTATTATCTAAAAAATACCACTTATCTCCATCTTGCACCCATCCTTCTTTCATATCTCCATTTTTGGAATCTAAATAATACCATTTTCCATCCTTTTGAAGCCATCCGGACTGCATCTCTCCTGTTTCATTAAAATAATACCATTTTCCGTCTATCTGCTTCCATGTGTTCGCTACATTTTGACCATCTTCTTTAAAATTCCATGTTCCATTTGTCTGTTCCCAATCTGCTAAAACGGGACTATAGGTCATCATAATCATAACTGCAGCCGCTGCTATACCGATTGTTATCTTTCTTTTCATTATATATTCTCCTTTTAGCTTTATAGTGCATTTTATTATAGCATATTTTTCCATATAAAACACCCCATTTTTAATTTTTTTTTAATTTTTTATTCTTTATAAAGCATGTCATTTTCTCAATATTTGTAAAATATTCAAAGAAAAATAAGATTATCACTGTTCAGAGTCCAAAAATTTACAAAGTCAAAGATAAAATATATATTCTTCAACATACTTTAGAAAATCAAAAAAATAATACTATCTACAAAATATCTACTGAAAGAAAAAACTCTAACTTTTTTATTTTTGTAAACTTAAACCATTTCTTCTACCATTTATAACAGGACAACTAACACACCTTAAAACTTGTCCCTGATACAAACTAGCACAGGAAAGAAAGTATTCCATAAGAAGCCCCTTGGAAGACGTTGGCACTTAGCAAACAGCCCCAAAAAGGGCTGTGCGCTTAGTACCATTACGTCTGGAACGGAGCGAAAGCGCGGCTTCGTTGGAATACTTTCTTTCCTGTGCGCCCCTTTGTCAAAAAATATCCCCCACAATAATCTATTTCTATGTTATAATCATAAATATATTTTTTTGAATAAATCAAATCTTTAAAAGGAGGCATTTTATTTATACTATGGAAAAATCCAAAATTTCAAATTCCAGAAAAAAACTCTATCTTTTTATTTTTTTTGGAACACTATTTCTCTTGTTATGTATTTTTATTCTTCCTAAAATTCACTCCCAAAAAGTATACACTGCATCAGAATTAAATATCGTAGAATTAAAAAGTCCTATTGATAAAGACAATGATGGTATTGATGATTATACAGATATTATGTTAGGAGCTAGAAATTATATCCAAACAAAGCCTAAATATAAAAGCAAATATTACAGTAACGGAGGATATCCTGATGATGGATATGGAGTATGTACTGATGTTATCTGGAATGCATTTCAAGAAGCTGGATATTCTTTAAAAGATTTATTAGATGAAGATATTAAAAATAATCCTGACGCTTATCCTACTATCGAAACTCCTGACCCAAACATAGACTTTAGAAGAGTCAGAAATTTAAAAATATTTTTAGAACGACATGCCCAAATCTTAGAAACAGATTTATCTAATCCAGAAAACTGGCAACCAGGAGATATCATTACTACATCTTCCCATATTATGATTTGTTCCGATAAAAGAAATGCAAAAGGATTTCCATTTATCATACATCATGACAACCTAAGCCCTAGAGAAGCAAATGAAATCCAAAATCATAATATCACAGGACATTATCGTTTTAATCCTCATTGACACAAAAAACCACTCTTTTCCTTCTTTTCTTCCAAACTCCTAAAAAACTTTTCATAAAGAAAAAAACCAAAAATAGATGCTAATATTTTTAAATACAATAACTAAAATTAGCATCTGTTTTTTTGTTAAAAAATAATAAATAGAGATTGATTATCCACTCGTTTATGATATAATTTAATATTAGATAATTAAGAAATTTTCTATATCCTAAACGAAAAAACAAAGGAATAAATACGAGAATTAAAATAATTAAAATGTCCAATAATAAACAAAATATGTTGCATAAATGGAGATGAAAATATGAATTATACAGCAACTCAAATAGCAAAAAAATTAGATATATCAAGATCCTATTTATATTATTTGAAAAATATAAAAGCTGTTGAAATAGAAAAAAATGAACATGGAAAGACCATATGGACGGAAGCTATATACAAACAATTAAAAGAATATATAAAAAAAAATCATCGAAATGAACATGAAAAAGAATTAAAAGTACCATATAAAACAATTACAATTAATAACCGCAGATATTTAGGAAATAAATATAAACTATTGACATTTATTACAAAAATAGTTCAAACAGAATGTAAAAATATAAATACCATTGCGGATATATTTGCAGGAACGGGAGCGGTTTCCTCTGCATTTACAGATAAAAAGTTAATTACAAACGATATTATGTATAGTAATTATATTTGTCATGTTGCATGGTTTAGCAGTCAGAAATATTCTGAAGAAAAAATTATTTCATTGATTATGAAATATAATAATGTTTCTGTAGACGAAGATAATTATATGAGCCAAAATTTTGCAAATACTTATTTCTCTTTAGAAGATTGTAGAAAGATAGGTTTTATACGTGAAGATATTGAAAAAAGATTTAAAATAGAAGAAATTAATACTAGAGAAAGAGCATTATTGATTACTTCATTACTTTATGCAATGGATAAAATTGCAAATACTTGTGGTCATTATGATGCATATAGACAAGGTATAAAATTTGAAAAACACTTAGAATTGTCAGTGCCACAACCAGTTCAAAATCTAAATGATAATAATATATGTTATAATATAGATGCGAATGAGCTTGTTCCAAATATAGAAGCAGATTTAGTTTATATAGATCCCCCTTATAATTCACGACAATATTGTGATGCATATCATCTATTAGAAAATGTCGCAAGATGGACAAAACCGGATGTTTTTGGTATAGCCAAAAAAATGGATAGAACTACACTAAAAAGTGAATATTGTACCCAAAAAGCTACTTCTGCCTTTGAAAAATTAATTTCTTCTATTCAGGCAAAATATATTATTTTGTCCTATAACAATATGGCAGAAAAGGGAAACGACCGTTCCAATGCAAAAATTAGTGATGAAGATATTCTTCGTATTTTACAAAAAAAAGGAACAGTAAAAATTTTTTGTGAAGATTATAAAGCTTTTTCTACTGGTAAGTCTGATATAAAAGAAAATCAAGAAAGATTGTTTTTATGTATCTGTTATGAAACAGAAAAAAAACTGATCCCTTCTGCATTAAATTATACAGGTGGAAAATTTAAACTGCTGCCACAAATACTACCCTTGTTCCCTCAAGATGCAGATAAAGTAGTAGATTTATTTTGCGGTGGCTGTAATGTTGGTATTAATATCAATTGTAATAAAATTCAATTTGTTGATTCCAATGAATATTTAATAGGGTTACTAAATACACTTAAAAAACTTTCTAAAAACGAAATTTTCACCTGGATATTTCATGCTATTCAAAAATATAACTTATCATTAGTTAGTAAAAATGGTTATGAATATTATAATTGTGAAAGTTCTAAAGGACTTGGTAATTATAATAAAGAAGGTTTTAATAAACTAAAAAAAGATTTCAATAGTAAAAAAGAAAAAGATGATGAATATTATCTAATGTTATATTTACTTATTGTTTATTCCTTCAATAATCAATTACGTTTTAATCAAAAGGGTGATTTTAATTTACCCGTAGGAAAACGTGATTTTAATTCTAAAATGCAAGGAAAATTAGAAAATTTTATTGATAGAATAAAAAACAGTGATTATGAATTTATAAACATGGATTTTAGAAATATAAATTTAGATGATTATACCAATAAAAGTTTTTTTTATGTAGATCCACCTTATTTGATTACTTGCGCTACTTATAATGAACAAAACGGCTGGACAGAAAAAGATGAATATGATTTATTATCCTATCTAGAGGAACTAGATAAAAGAAATATCCGATTTGCATTATCTAATGTATTAGAGAGTAAAGGAAATACAAATATTATCTTAACTGATTGGATTAAGAAAAATAAAAAATTTAGAGTAATACCATTGAATTATAATTATTCAAATTCTAATTATCATATAAAACAACGTGATAATGTAACAAAAGAAATATTAATAATAAATTATTGATTCCTCACTATCTTAAAAATAGTAATCGAAATCAAATTTTTATGAGGGAGATAGACAGATGACAAAAAAAGTTTGTTTTAAAAGTTATTGTTGGTCAATTGGAACAACAAGTTATAGAACAGATAAATTTAATATGAGTATAGAACTACAATTAGCTTTATTAAAAGAATTTAGAACTTTACCAGAAAATAAGGGAAAAGTATGGACAGGCAATACCGTGTTTCAGGCAGAATATTATAAGTTTTTGAAAAACAAAAAATTTATAAAAGGTGATGCCCCCAAACCTGATAAGGATGCCAGAGAAAAGACTTCTGGTTTAAGGGATATAGGTTTACTTGATGATGAAAGAAATTTAACCCATGCAGGAGAAACATTACTTAAAATTGCTGAATCAAAAAATTTTATATCAGATAATTTATTAGAAATTCCAAGAGATAGTTATCTATACTTTAAGCAATTATTAAAGACTTCTAATGATGTAGATGGCAAAAAGATAAGACCCTTTGTCATATTTTTATATGTTATCAGTAAAACAAAATATTTAACATATGATGAATTTACTTATTTACTTCCTTTATGTATTAATAAAGACGCAACTAATAAAATAATAGCAAGTATTATTTCTTCTAGAAATGGGTCTTCTAATTATGAAGATATTATTTTGTCTGTTCTTTTTGACATGGATAATTACAAACAAGCTCTTCAATTATTACAGGAGAAAAAAGTTACAGAAGATTTAATCTGTAATGTTGGTATTAATCGTAAAAGTGCAAAATATGATAAACCTTATTATGAACTATATCAGCTATTAAAATCTATTGTATTTCTACATAAAAATGTAGTATTAGAGTTTTACAAAGCTACAAAAAAACTCACTAATAGTAAAGTTGGCAGTGCTTGGAGAAAATATTTTTTTAGTAGTAATGTAAGAAATATTATTTCAAAAAAAGGATTATCCATATTAAATCCTGTTCCTATATTAAAATCAATAGATGAAACAGAATTTAATGAAGAATTTTTTAAAATTATGCATTTATTTAAAGCTAAATCCACTCTTTCCGATTACTTTGATTTGAATAGAAGATATTTTAAAATAACTGATATTGTTTTATTTGAAGATAATCAGATAAAACTTGATATACTTCCTAAATGTTATATTGAAAATATCGCAGATAAATTATTAGAATTTGCATTTGAATCAACGGATTTGTTAACTCAAGATGTAAATTTAGAAGAAATTAATTCTTGTTTAACAATAGATACAAACAAATTGTATAAAAAACTTAGCAAATTACTTGGCAGGGAAATAACAAATAAAGATTCCGCACATAAAATAATTAAAGAAGAAAGATACAATCGCTTTCATAAACTTATTGATGAAAAATTTGACAAAAACACACTAATCACTTTATTTCATTATTTTGAATCACGAAATGATGATGAAATCAGAACCCTTGTTACAGATAATGCTGATATACCTACTATATTTGAATATATCTTAGGTATTACTTGGTATATAATTAGTAATAGAGAAGGTGATGTTCTTGATTATATGAATTTATCACTAGAAGCAGATTTACTGCCAAAGACACATGCTGGTGGTGGTGAAGCGGATATTGTATGGAAATATAATAAAACAGAATGGTATCCAAAACATACTTTACTAATAGAAGCTACACTTGCAGATGGTTTTAATCAAAGAAGGCTAGAAATGGAACCTGTGTCAAGGCATCTTGGAGAATATTGTCTGATGAATCCTAATACTGAAGCTTATTGTATATTTATAACAACATTTCTTAATATAAATGTTATATCAGATTTTAGAGCAAGAAGATATATAGAATATTATAATTCATCTGGAACAGATTATATAACAGGCATGAAAATATTACCAATACAAACTTCCGAACTCAAAACATTACTTAAATTTGATATAAAATATCCGCAAATATATAAAATGTTGGAAAAAGCATATCATAGTAATGAACCTCCCAAAGAATGGTATGAAAATAATATTATTAGAGAAACCAGCCTTTATAATAATCAAAACATATAATACTTTCGTGCTTTTGCTGATCGATTAGAAAATAATTGCCGACTCCCTTTTTATTAACTAAAATCTGCCACTGTTTCCATCAAATAAAATATAAAAAAGGAGTTACAGTTCAGTCTATTTGGGCATCAAAGGTACGCTCCAGCAAGGAAGTATTCCATCAAAGCCGCGCTCTCGCTCCGTTCCAGACGTAGCGGATACTAAATTCACAGACCGTAAAGGTCTGTTCATTAAGTACCGACGTCTTCCAAGGGGCTTCTTATGGAATACTTCCTTGCCTTCGCTAGATTTTTGACTGTTCTAATCTGTGAAAAGCGGATTTCACAATAACAAATAAAATAAAAAGTCTGAACTGTTACAAAAATTTCCTGTTTCTTGATATTTTTTATTAACAATTAAATTTTATGTATAAATAATCCACTTCTTAACTTTGGTTCAAACCAAGTTGATTTTGGAGGCATTAAAAGTCCTGCATCTGCTACGGCAAATAATTCTTGTATTGATGTCGGATACATCGAAAATGCCACTTTCATATCCTTTTTGACACGTCTTTCTAATTCCTCTAACCCTCTGATACCTCCAATAAAATCAATTCTATCATCTGTCTTAGGGTCTTCTATTCCTAAAATGGGGCTTAATAAGTAATCCTGTAAAATAGAAACATCTAACCCCTTTACAGGATCATCAGAACAAATCTGCTCTTTTGCTGTCAGGCGATACCACGCTCCATCTAAATACATTCCAAATTCATGTTTTTTCTCAGGATAATATTTTTCTTTTCCAATCTGTTCTATAATAAAATCCTGTTCTATTTTCTTTAAAAATCCTTCTAAAGTCAATCCATTTAAGTCCTGCACTACTCGGTTATAATCTAAAATCATTAATTGATCATCTGGAAATAAAACAGATAGAAAATAATTAAATTCCTCTGTTCCATCATAACTTTTTTGTTCTTTTCTCCGTTTTAATCCCACTTTCACTGCGGAAGCTGCTCTATGATGTCCATCAGCGATATAAATCTCTTGTATTTCAGAAAATGCTGTTCTTATCTCCTCTATTTTGCCCTTCTCTTCTATCTTCCAAACAGTATGCCTCACCCCATCTGGCGCTATAAAATCATATAATGTTTTTTGTCCTTTTACTTCCTCTACTATCTGATTAATCCGCATATCAGAACGATACGCTAAAAAAATAGGACCTGTTTGAGCACTACAGATATCCACATGCCTGATTCGATCCTCTTCCTTTTCCGCTCTAGTATTCTCATGCTTCTTAATAACACCATTCAAATAGTCATCAATAGAAGCACATGCCACAATTCCAGTCTGAGGGCGTTGATTCATCGTGAGTTCATAAACAAAATAACACTCCTCTTTTTCTGTAAAAAGAATCCCTTCCTCTTCCATCTGTTCTAATAACTCTTTCGCTTTCTGATAAACCCTTTCCTCATAAATATCTACACTATCCCCTAATTGAGTTTCCGCCCTGTCCACTCTTAAAAATGACATTGGCTCTCTTTGTGTTTCTCTCTTTGCCTCTTCTCTATTCCACACATCATAAGGAAGAGCTGCTACCCTATCTGCAACTTCTTCTTTTGGTCTTGTACAAAAAAATGGTTTTACCTCTGCCATAATACCCTCCTTCCATCTATCCTATTAAAATATCAAACACATCCATCATAATAAATAAAAAGTCCCCTATTACAACTACATCTTTCTATCCTATTATTATCATCAAACCCATTAAAAAAACTAGAACAGCCAACTACCAGCGAAGGCAAGGAAATATTCCAAAAGAAGCCCCTTGGAAGACGTCGGCACTTAATGAGCAGTTTCGCAA
>CAJUHN010000133.1 GCA_910585935.1 uncultured Lachnospiraceae bacterium
CGAAAGCGCGGCTTCGCTGGAATACTTCCTTGCCGTAGCGTCCCTTTGTCTTTCACTCCCCCTAACCCCCAACACTTCCTAACCCTCTCTCCTCCCTTCTCTTTCCTTCCTCCTCAAAACTCAAAAAGGGCCATCGCTTTTTCTATCCTCACGATGCCCCAAAATCACTTTTCTTTTACTTTTCTCCCATCACAGGTGTTATCACTATCTTTTCTGCTACCATCTCTGTCTTTCTTTTCACAATATCCTCAATCTGTGCTCTATCTGCATCAGACAACTCACTCATATTTACCACAACATCTACAGTATCATCTGTAATACTCACTACAACATCTTTAAACCCTTTTGCCTCTAATAATCTCTCCGCTGCTGCCTCTTTTTCACTAATCGCAGTAGAAGCGATTAATTCATTCACTGCATTTTGTTTCTGTTCTTCTGATAATCCCTCATTATTGATAATCCCCATCAACACTTCTTTATTTTGCGCTCTCACCTGTTCTCTATTCAACTTAATCTCCGTAATCATCTCCAAACTATTCGTTCCATTGTTCAAAATAGTATCCTTCGCCTCATTCGCTGTATTTTCTAAATCCAAATCCAAACTATTAATATCATTCAATACATCTTCCTGTCCCTCAATCTCATTATCTGCCACATCTATATTATTTTCTTTAGAAACAGCCTGATTGAGCATCTGATTCTCCGCTAATATATCCTCATCGGAAATATCCATCACATTGATCTTATCATCATTTTCCATATTATTTACAGCAAGATACTGATTCTCCGCCCCATTTTTCTGCGCATAGTTTAAATACCCTGCTATCGCTATCATAATGGCTAATGCGGTAATAATAAACTGATTTTTTTTAATAATCTGTTTCAAAAAAATTCCCTCCTTCAGGAAATATTTTTCATTTTCATCACTTTTATTTTATGACTTGGTACATCAAAAAGAGCTGCTACTGCCTCTTTAATATCTTTTATAATATAAATATTATCCCCACCTTCTGCTATTACGGCAATCCCTTCTATCTGTGGTTCTGTTTCCTTAATGACATAAGGCGTTTTACTTCCATCGCTTCCTTCTATGTAAACAACAACTTCTGACTGTGTGATCTCTTCCGTATCCCTTTTTCCTCCTTCACTGTCCGTTTCTGAAGATATACTTTTAGAATAAGGTCTTTCTTTTAAAATAACTTTTTCTCCTGTAGATTTTATTGTTATCATCACCTTTGTTTTTCCTACTCCTTCTACATTAGAAAGCAGCTCCATGAGTCTGTCCTCTAAAAGTTTTTCATAAGTATCATTTGTGACAGTTATAATATTCTCTGGTTCTTTTTTTATCTCCTCTTTTGTTTTTTCACTTTTTTTCTCCCCATTTGGAATAGATAGGATTACCAATGTAATTCCTGCAAGCAGAATCAATAATAATTTATCCATACTCAATTTCTTGGTTGTTTTTTTATTCCCCTGTTCTTCCTTTTCCTCTTTGGGTGATAATACAGGAATATGAAATTTCATCTCGTTTCACCTCCCTGTATACTAATATTTATATTATCTTCTGAAAGATTATAGAAGCAGCCAAGCTCATTTTTTATAAAATTTTCTTTTTCACTATCTATATTACTTTCAAATACAGATACCACCACTTTATCAATACTAATCTCTTCTTTCCCTTCTGGCGTTTTGGATACTACAAGATCCATATTTTTGATAGACCCAAAATTCTCTGATTCCAAATCCATCTCCCATATAATATCAGCCTTTCTTAAATAATATCCCTTTTCCTCTAAAAAATTTCCCACGGAAACCTGCAATTCTTTTTCATACTCCTCTGTCAGCTTCTCATATTGTGATGCTTCTTTTAATTCTAGTTCAAACGCCATATCCCCCATTTCCATTTTCAAATTTTCCTTTTGAAAAAATTCCTCCATCACCTTATCCAAATGAAACAGTTTTGCAAATGGAGATATCATTAATAAAATAAGCAATAGCCCTAAATAGAGTTTTAAATACTTTTCATATTTATTACTTGGAAGAATATGTATAATCACTGTTGTCAGAATGGTAAAACAAGCAATATTTTTTACCCATGTAAATACCCCCTCCATATACCCCTCCTAAACTTTTATTTCATCATCATGCTTGTAGTCGCACATACAATCGCTATGGTTATCAGATATAAAACAGTAGCTGTGACAACAACATTTAATAAAGATTTCGCTCCATCACAGATCCCGCTTAATGCAGCTACCATTCTCCCGTCTGATATCGGCTGTAACATAGCACAAGTTATTTGATAGAGAATCACAAAAATAGCAATTTTAAGAATAGGCACTAATGCTATCAAAGTGATAAATAAAAATGCAGCCATTCCCACTCCATTTTTTATTAACGCCCCAGAATTTGTCATCAACTCTGCCACCGCCTCCGCACTCCCTCCGATGCCTGGTATCATACTGACCGATTTGCGAATAATAGATACCTTCATCGTATCCACAGCTGGAAGTATTAAACCCTGCAAAGTATTCAGCCCTATTACTACGGTCAGTGTCGTCTTCAATACCCATTGTATCCCTGTTTTAAATAATTCTGATATTTTTGACAGCATGTCCTCTTTAGAAAGATTATTAATCATTACAAATACTACAGATACTTTAATACAGGGAATTATAATACGCAGTAAAATACTGTTAATAATACTCATCACAATTAAAGTGAGCTGATAAAATCCAATCGCTGTGCCGCTTCCTATCGCAAAAGTGACTGCCAGATAAAAAGCAGGAACTAAAGCCCTCATAAAATTTTCCAAACTTTTTAATGCCTCAGATGCTGTTTGTGCCGCCGTTTGAAATGCTGCTATTGTGATTGTCATAAAAGCTAAATAAGTAATAAAAAATGCGGTATCTGCTATTTGTTGATTAGAAAAGGCAACTGAAACATTATGAAAAACTGCTGCCATAATTCCTACCCCTAATAACAAGACCACCGCCTTCTGATTCGCACGAATATCATATAAACAGGCATCTATAAACCACTCCAAAAAAACAGAAAAAGAAGCTTTTATCTCTCCCTTTATCATACCCTTTACTAATTCTTCAAAATTCATCGGCACATCTGGAAATGTTTCTTCTAATACTTCTTGTATCTTCGTGAAATCTAATTCCTCTAAACGGCTCTCTTCTGAAGCTTCTGCTTTTTGTGTATGACAAAAGAATATCAATAAAAAAACTCCTAGTAAAATCCACCTTTTCATATCCGTTTTCACCTGTATTTCTTAGCTTAATAGACTTTCAATCGTTTCAAATAATGCTAAAATCACTGGCGTACTCACCGCCAGAATCGATAATTTCCCAAACATCTCCAGTTGTGTCGCAATCGTCTGCTGTCCGCCATCTCTGCAAAGGCTGGAAGCAAATTCTGAAAGATATGTAATTCCTACCATTTTCACCAATGTCCCAAAATATGCGGTAGGTATCATTAAATATCCTTGCAATTTCTCAATCGTTTCTAAAACGATACTGAGCTTATCCACACCATAAGAAAATATAATAATTCCTGCTCCTAACGCCACATATAAACTATATTCATTCTTCATCTCCCTTAACTGTACTGCTAATAACATCGCTGCAATTCCAAGTACCGCAACAGCGAACATAAATATCCCTCCCTATAGAGAAAATAAAGATTTAATCGTTTCAAACAGATCATAAATATAAGGTACAATCCAAAAAAGTACCAAAATAAGCCCTGCCAGACTCGTTAAAAAAGCATGTTCCTCCCTCCCACTGTGTTTTAATACTTGTCCAATTACAGATACTAAAATTCCGACCGCTGCGATTTTGAAAATTAAACTCACTGTCATCTTTTTCCACCTCCCGCCCTATATAGACGGATAATCTTTATATAATTAAAATCGTGATTAAAATACCTCCCATAATCCCTAAACTCTGATATAATTTCCCATTTTTTTTCAGATTTCCCTGTGCGCTTAAAATCTCTTCCTCTAATTGCTCTAAATATAGCTCAATCGTATTGAGCTGCATCTCTTTATCTAAATATCCTAAATGATCCCCAAAATCTAACAGATGATCCCAATCCTTTTTTAATAAAGGCAATCCTTTTAAATAATTCTCTTTCATTTGTTTCCAAATCCCTTGAAAGGTTGTCCCATTTAAGTGTTCCATCTCTTTCGCGGTTTCCATCAAAAATTCTCTATAAGGACTTTCCATCCGATTCCCGATCGATGCAAATGCTTCCCCTAAAGGAGCATTTCCATATTTAATCTCTCCTCGGAGCATAAAAATAATCCTTTTTATTGTCCGTAATGCTTCTATCCTTTTTTCCAGCTTATTTTTCATTTCAAATCCAATTCCACCACAAGAAAATAAAATAAATCCTACCCCTATCCATTTTATCATGCAAAAGCACCTGCCTTATAAAGAGGTGTACCTTGAGAATCAAATATTTCTGTCACCATTCCCACCTTTCTTTTATTATTTAAAATAATATACCGTTCAAAAACATGTTCTTGCAGCAATTCTCTCAATAGTGGTTTTGTCCGGATATCCTCAATAGAACTGCCATGTACAGTCGCGATTAATTTACATCCACAATTTATCACATACTCAATCGCTTCAATATCCTCTCTGCTTCCGATCTCATCTACTGCTATCACTTGAGGCGACATGGTTCTTATTAACATCAACATTCCTTTTGCCTTCGGGCAGCAGTCTAAAATGTCTGTTCTCACTCCCAATTCATTCTGCGGCACACCCATATAACAAGCCCCTATCTCCGAACGCTCATCTACCACTCCCACTGTAACCCCTTTAAAATATTCTGTTCCATTAGAAAGTTGTCTTATCATATCTCTCAAAAGTGTTGTTTTTCCACATCTAGGAGGTGAAATAATTAAGGTATGTTTTACATTATTTTCCTCAATCATGTAAGGTAATATTCCATCTGCACACCCCTTCATTTGATGAGAAAGTCTTACATTAATAAATGATATGTATTTCATACTTTTAATCATATCTTTTTCCATAATAACCTTACCTGCCAATCCAATCCTATGTCCTCCCTGTATTGTAATAAATCCTTGTTTCATCTCTTCTTCATAAGCATATAAAGAATAATTACTGATATATTCCATAGTCTCTTTTATTTCGTTTTTTGAGATAATATAAGCATTTTCTCTATTACCTCCCAAAGTTCCATCTTCCCTGACATAGAACTCTTTATTCTGATACAAAATTAACAACGGGGACTGAATCCGAAGCCTTATCTCCTGAAGTTGTTCAAAATCAATTTGTAATTTACTCAATATTATTCTAATTTGTGATGTAAAGATTTTCATGAAATCTTCCTTTTTGTTCATAAAGATTCTCCCTTCTCCTCTCATAGAAAGTTGTGCTAAAATCCTATGTCTATACCATACAGCACTTTATTGTTCTTCTAAAATCAATATATGTGAGAAACTTCATTTTATGCAAAAAAATAGTGATTTCTGTTTTTGTTCTTTTCAGAAATCACGAAATTCGCGGATTTTAAAAACAAAATTTTTGTGGAAACACAATACGCCCGTCCGCAAAAAAACGCGGACAGGCGTATTAGAATTATAAGCAGTATTCAGATGGTTTGTGCTTCATAGCAACTACCTCCTTTTAACCTTGTCTACAGTCTGAGACAGCTTTGCTGTCAGTCCTACCGATTTCAGCGTATGGTATTTCATTGAAATATTTGTAAAATTCACTATTATTCCAATCTGACACCGGACGATAATCATAGGCAACTCCATCTATATGAAAATTCGGGCAGCTATCTGTAGCCATAGAAAGTTTCACTACATCTCCATTTGCCAACGTCAATTCCAAACAGGCACATTGTGTTTCGCACTCTGTTCCGCCATACATATATTCTGCATTACGAAACCACTCTTCAAACTTTTGCAGCGTTTCTGCGTCTGTTATGGTCTGACTATAAAATTTCCCACCAGTAAAAGTAGACTTAACATCCAACTTAGCTGATACAATATCTTTTATTTTGGAAACATCATAATTTTGATAACCTACTTTCTCCATTAACATGATCTGTATATAGTCACACAACTTAGGCGCTTCTATAAAACACTCCATAATACTATTTTCATTATCATATGTATAATATAAGTACCCTCCTTCAAACGCTCTTATTTCTACATCATTATAGATTATCTGCCAGCCTCTTTCCTTATGACCTTCCCACCGTCTGTCAAACGGTTTTCCTTCTAAATCCAATGCCTCTACTTGTGCTGATAACCATTCTTGGTCTTTATCTGTAGGAATATAATAATAATAAGTATTCTCTCTTATCATGGAAGGCTGTACTTTTATACATATCTTGTCCGCTTCTGGTTGTTCATAAAGCATAATATTCTGTATAGTATCATTTTCTAATGGCATTTCCTCCGCCTGTAAAGAAATATATTTTTCAAGAATAACATTCACTTCCGCTTTATTCTCTTCACTAAGCTCAATATGCCTGTTGTTAACAAAATCATTAAATGTTCCGCAGTCGGAATGGTATCTTACTATATTTCCATCAAATATAAGTTCGTAATTATCAAGACAGTCTGAAGTACCTTCATTCCACCCTCCAGATTCAAAAAAGGCACGAAGGGCTGACGCATCTTCCCTTGATATGGTAACTGAACTGCTACCGTTTAAAATATCAGATACCTGCATATCAACGAAAGTTTCCTGCTGTGCAGCATCTTTCTCACTTGGCATCTTCTCTATGAATAGACTGCTATCCTTAGCGTCATTTAAAGAAGCAATTCTCACTTCCACGTTACTTACAGATATATATACATCCTTACTTTCCTCTGTCGGGTTCTGTATATTTACACCTATTTTAAACCATGCACCTTTTTCTACATCCATTTTCACAGACATTCCCGGTGTAATATAGAAAAGTTCATCGTAAGCGTTTTCTTCTTTGACCTCGACCGGCAGCAATTTAATTTCTGTATCCCCAAGTCCTTCACCGGCATAAAATATAAGCGTATTACCTTTCGGACTGATTTCTTCATCTGAATAACAAAAGGTTTCTGTACTTCCTGCAGGTATTGTAATTCTGATCTGATACTCTCTTGTGGGATTCGTCAAAAAACATACCGCCAATATTACTAATATCGCTGCTGTTGCTATCATAATCCATAATGTCGGCTTTTTATAATTTAATACAGATTTCACTCTTTCCTTTACCCCTATCTCCCCAAAAGCCAATGGACACATCATAATCAGACTCCTCTGTCTTGCACAAGATAACAACACGTTAGAATACTCTTTTTTCTCATGCAGTGTCATATCTTTTGCTACTTTTTCATCACATGCTAGTTCAATGTCCTTGCAGAGCAGGGAATATGCCATCCAGCAGAGAGGATTAAACCAATAGATACACAACAATAAATAACCCAACACTTTCCACCAATGGTCTTTTCTTTTAAGATGTGCAGATTCATGTGCAAGGATATAATCCATCTCTCTCTCATTCAGTGTAGAAGGAAAATAAACTTTTGGTCTGACAATCCCCAAAATAAATGGCGATTTTACAGCATCACAAATATAAATATTATCCCTGACACATACAGCTTCTCTTACAAGTTTATGCATCTTTATAACACTACCCATTGCACAAATTATCAATAAAACCATACCACAGCCCCAAACAAGACTGGCAACATATGTAACTATCTGCAAAGGAGCCGCACTATCCGCTTCATTATACGCAAAGGTTTCTGTCAGCATTGGGTTTATCGTATTTTCTACAATCGTCAGGTGGCTGTCTATATACGGTATATAATTTTGCACTTTCCCCTCCACAACTGCGCTGGATTTTATAGGTTCTGCACTTGGCAATATACTGAACTGACTTTCAATGGAAAACGGACAAATCAGCCTGATCGCTACTACTCCCCACAACAGACAATTCACCCATTTGGGAATTTTTCTAAATAACAACCTGATACATAAAACTGCCAATATTAACCATCCAGCAGTAATGCTCATATTTAATAATTTCAAGAAGATATCGCCCATATCCTTTACTCCTCTGTCCTGTCAATCATCTTGCGGATTTCTTCTGCTTCATCCGCTGTAATCTGAGAACTCTGCATAAATGCCGCAATAAATGCTGGAAGAGAACCTGAAAAAGTATCTTCCACATATTGTCTGCTCTGCATAGAATAAAATTTATCTCTGGAAATCACAGCAGTTACCACTCCATTTTCATTACGAAACAATCCTTTGTCTATTAATCTCCGCAATACATTATGTGCCGTGGTTCTCTTCCAGTTAAATTCTATCGCTGTCATTTTTACCAGTTCAGACGAAGTAACTGGCTCATGCGCCCAAATCATATCTGCATATCGTGCCTCAATAACACCTAATTGTATTTCTGCCATGTGTTTCATTCTCCTTTCACAGACCACTCACAGTAGTCTTTATTACAGACTACACCAAACAGTCTCAAAAGTCAAGAATAAACTCTCACATTTTACACATTTTAGAAAGAGAATATATTTAAATAGACCATCATTCCTGCTACATTGTTTTTTCATTACACATCTTCTCCAAGTTTTCCCTCTGCGCAGAGGATAATAAATGCGAACTTAAGTAAAAAATGCCTAAAAACATGCTTTAAATCAAATTTAGTAAACAAGAATTACAAAAATGAACTTGCCAAAAAACAGGGAGCATACAAAGAAAGAGAGGGATATGTTCTGCATCAGATTTGTTAATAAAGGTTCATGTATTTGTGACAATGTTCATGTATAGTAAAAAAATATAATCTTTAAATTTTTTTACTATATTTCACCTATTTGAGTGTTTCCTATAAAAATTACATCTCATCTTCATCTGATTTTTCTACTATTATTATTTCTATCCCTTTTTCATCAAAAGAAATCAGATCTTTCTCAGCTGTATCCCAATCTGTAATCATAATATCCAACTTTTCAGCAGGACAAATGCTTACAACGGAATCAAAACCGATTTTTTCCTTTGGATATAATCCGATGACTTTTTTAGAACTCGCTATAATTGCATCATAAAAGCTAATTGCAGACGTCTTCTGAATAGATAATCCAAATTCTGCGGAAATAAATGCAGACGAAATAAAACTTTTATCAAAGCGTAATCTCTTTATTGTTTCTATTGCAATATTATCATAACAATTACCTTTATGATCCATCTCACCACCCAGCATAATAACAAAAATATTATCCTTTGTTCGCAGCTCATCCGCTATAATAATTGAATTAGTAACAACTCTTATCTTCTTATTTACTGGCAGATTTTGCGCCATAAAATAACATACTGTAACAGATGAAAGGAAAATAACATCATTATCTTCTATCATTGTTACCGCTTTCAGCGCAATTTGGTAATAATTTTCTTTTACAGATGTTATATCCTTTATTGTCATCTTAGGTGGTCTTCCAACTGCAACTTGATGTAAAGAAAGTGCTCCGCCATGAGTTCTTTTTAATAACCCTTTTTCATCTAAAATCCTGAGATCACGCTTAGCTGTATCATAACTCACACTATATTGCTCCATAATATCATTTGTCGTAATGCTGCCATTCTTCTCTAAACATTCTAAAATTAATTTGTGTCTTTCTTCAATAAACATAATTACCTCCTGTTATTGGGTTATAAAATTCTTCCCATTTGTTACCTATATATTACCACTATAATTAACGTATGTCAACTATTTTATTCAAAAATCGTTAATATTAGTTAATAAACATGAATAACCTTTTCATCAAAGTTAAATTTATTCCCATTATACCAAAATTACTGTTACTAAAATCTAAATATAATATATTCTTATAAAAGAAAATTCTACCTTCCGTCTACTACATACTATTAAATATTTTCTAAAATAGTGAAACAACAATAAAAAAATTTTCCCTTGCAAAATGCCTATCAAGGCAAAAACAAGAGAAAATATCTATCCATTCACTATATTCCCATTTCCACAAAACGATATATTTGCTATAAAACATTTCTTATTCCTAGAACAGCCAAAGAACTAGCTTACGGCAAGGGATAATTCCAAAAGAAGCCCCTTGGAAGACGTCGGCACTTAATGAGCAAACCCGCA
>CAJUHN010000134.1 GCA_910585935.1 uncultured Lachnospiraceae bacterium
ATTTAGTACCATTACGTCTGGAACGGAGCGAGAGCGCGGCTTCGTTGGAATAGGTTCTTTCCGGAGCGACCCCCTTTACGCATAGCCTAAATAATTACATTTTTTTATTCCTATAAGATATAAAATTTATATTTTTGTGATCTTTTATATCATTTACATTTCACTTGAAATATTATATAATAAAGAAAATGATTTTCCATATTTTGTTGAAACTTATTATAAAATATGGATTTTGTCGAGATCATAAGCAATAATTTAATTCCTAAAATAAAGATTTTGTAAGGGGCACATATTATGAAAGAAAAACATTATAGTAAAATTAAAGATTTAATTCCCGGGATGATAGTCGCAGATAATATATATGATGGAAATAATCATCTCATTATTCCTATTGGAACAAAAATAACGGATAAACTCATTTTGCGTTTGGGATTCTATGATATTGATAATGTACTTGTATGGGATAAAATGGAAGTTTCTGATATTCTTCCTAACACTACTTATTCAGAGAGAATAAAAAAATCAGAGGATTTTCAAAAATTTCGGAAAGAATTTTTAGAAACATCTGAAAAATGCAAAGAATCTCTAAATAAAATTGTAGAACGCTCTGCTTCCAAAGAAACTATTGATGAAATTATAGCTTCTACAAGTAACCTACTCTCTTCACAAAACAGCAACTTATATGTATTTGATATGTTACACAATATGAGAGAAATGGATGATTCTACTTATGTACATAGTATTAATGTAGCATTAATCGCTACTGTATTAGGACGTTGGCTTCATATGTCAGAAGAAGAATTAAAAATTCTAACTTCCTCTGGATTGCTACATGATATTGGAAAGCTTTTGATTCCTAAAGAAATTCTCACAAAGCCGAAAAAACTTACAGAAGAAGAATATACGATTATTAAAACGCATCCTAAAAAAGGGTTTGAATTGTTAAAAACATTAGATTTAGATGAAAGGATTTTATTTTCTACTCTCGCTCACCATGAACGCTGTGATGGAAGCGGTTATCCTCTTAAATTACATAATGCACAGATTAATGATTTTGCTAAAATCATCTCTATTGCTGATGTATATGATGCGATGACAGCGGCTAGAGTTTACCGTGCTCCTGTCTGCCCATTTAAAGTTATTTCTATTTTTGAAACAGAAGGATATAGTCTATATGACCCGAAATATTTATTGCCATTTTTAAGTCATGTAGTGGATTCTTATATTCATACCTCTGTTTTATTGAGCAATGGTGATATAGGAGAAGTGATTATGATCAATCAAAGATATCTCTCTCGCCCTATAGTAAAATGTTCTAATTCTTATATTGATCTATCAAAAGAAAAGAAAGTACATATTGAATCCATTCTATAATTTTTGTTTTTTTGATAACTTATAGTTTTATCTATGAAATAATTGATATCAATAAATACTATTATATTTTGTAAACTATAAAGCGAGTTACAAATGAAAAATATGTTAAAAATTTAAGCTAAAGGTATGTAATTAACACACCTTTAGTTTAAATTTTTGTATTTCTTTTTCATTTGTAACTCGCTCTATTTGTGCTCCCAAAGAGCGTAACTTTTCTTCAAACTCTTCATAGCCTCTTTCAATATAAACAATATCATCGATGATAGTATAGCCATCTGCTGCCAATCCAGCTATCACTAAAGCTGCTCCTGCACGCAGATCTGGTGCACTTACCTGTGTTCCTGTTAATTTTCTCACTCCATCTACGATTGCAGTATTCCCTTCTACTTTAATAGAAGCTCCCATTCTGCTTAATTCCCCTATATATTTAAACCGATTTTCAAATATCGTTTCTGTCACAATGCTAGTTCCCTGAGATAATGCCAATGTCACTGTAATTTGGGGCTGCATGTCAGTAGGAAATCCGGGATATGGTAATGTTTTAACATGTGTATGTTTTAATTCACAGTTCCCAAACACTCGAATCGCATCATCTTCTTCTGTTATTTGGCATCCGATTTCTATTAATTTAGCAGATATTGCCTCTAAATGTTTAGGGATAACATTTTTTACTACAATATCTCCCTTTGTAGCAGCTGCAGCCAACATAAATGTTCCTGCTTCAATCTGGTCTGGTATAATAGAATACTCTGTACCATGTAATGCCTTTACTCCCTTAATCCGAATAACATCTGTACCAGCTCCTTTGATTTTAGCTCCCATGCTATTTAAGAAATTTGCGACATCTACAACATGTGGTTCTTTCGCTGCATTTTCTAAAATAGTATTACCTTCTGCTAAAACTGCTGCCATCATTACATTAATCGTAGCCCCTACTGATGCCATATCAAAATAAATATGACTTCCTGATAATTTTTTTGCACTGCTCACAATCATTCCATATTCAATAAAAACTTCTGCTCCCATCGCCTCAAATCCCTTTTTATGTTGATCGATGGGTCTGCTGCCGATATTACAGCCTCCCGGTAATGCTACCTCTGCCCTTTTATACTTTCCTAATAATGCACCTAATAGATAATAAGATGCTCGGATTTTCTTTATATAATCATAATCTACCCGTGTGCTTTTAATTGTTCTCCCTGTAATTCTTGCAGTATGTTTCCCTATCCGTTCTACTGTCGCTCCTATCCCTTCAATCGCTTGTAATAACACGTTAATATCTCTGACATCTGGAATATTATCTACAGTAACCGCTTCGTCCGACATAATTGCTGCTGCCAGAATCGCTAAGGCTGCATTTTTTGCACCGCCAATTTCTATTTCACCAATTAGCGGATTCCCGCCTTTTATAATATATTGCTCCATCGCACACCTCTATCAATTATTTTATTTTCTATTCACTTATACCATAATTTATCACTTCTGTGATACTCATTTTATTCTTCCGTCTTTCTCATTTCTATATTAATCATTATTCTTTTCTTAATCATCTTATCATTTGTAATCTATTTTAATTTAAAATCTCAGATAAATTGTTTTATAATTCTTCTCTATGTTTTTAACGAAAGGAAAATCATAAGTATTCTCTATAAGTCAAATACTTTTATATATATATTTAACTCGTCGCTTTGCAGAAATAATTTGTTTTCTTTTCAAAGCATATACTAAATTATATCACAATTCACAAATTTGTAAACTAATTTTTATTGACTCTGCCTAATTCCTACTATTTGATAAAAAAAAGACTATTATAAAATAAGAAATTTATATAAAGTCATGAATGAAATTCTTAATTCCATCATGTTACTTCTATCTAAAAATCTTATTTTGTAATAATCCTTTTCCTTTTATTTCTATCTATTGTTTTGCAATTCATCTTTCTGTTTTAAAGTCAGAGGATTTCTTGCTATATCTTGTTATATAAAACAATAAATTCTATAAGTATTTTTCCATTTATCTTTCTATCTGATTAATCTTCTGTACGAATATGTTCTATCCATTTAAACCTTTTTATAAGATTATAACAAACAATCTAGTTTAGATAATTTAAAGGATTCATCGCATTTCCGTTCACAATAATTTCAAAATGTAAATGAGGACCTGTGCTATTTCCTGTATTCCCACTCAATCCTATCTTTTCCCCCTGTTCTACATACTGTCCGGGGCTGACTAATATTTTACTTAAGTGTGCATATCTTGTCTGTTTTCCATCTGAATGTTGTAATAAAATGCTGTATCCATATCCACCATTCCAGCCTGCGCTGACAACTTTACCTCCACAAGAAGCCATAACAGTAGAACCAGTAGAAATTCCCCAATCCACTCCTGCATGTAATCTGCCCCAACGCTGTCCATAATAGGATGTTAATGTTCCACCTACGATTGGTTTAATATAAGTAGGAGGCACAATAGTTCCTCTTTCAATAATAGTAGGGAGTGATTCTGTTGTCACTTTTTCATTTATAATCTCTCTGTTTACTTCTCTTCCATTTCTTGTATTCACTAATGCAGTAACTTCTCGATATCCTACTGTTCCCTGCTGCTGTATTACTTGTTCTGTTGTATACCAAGAGTCATTGTCAATATATATTGTTCCCTCTTGATACTCTTCCTCATAAGTGAGAGTTTCTGTAGCTAATACTGTCAATTCAGGTTCTGGAACAGTGATCACTAATTCCTGTCCGATCTGTAATATTGAATTATCTGTCACTTCTCCATTTAATTCATATATCTTAGAACTAGGAACATCTGTCTTTTCAGCGATAATAGAAATACAATCTCCCGGCTGAACTTCATAGATTTCATTTTTCTCTTTTTCTTTTGTTACCATATCATAAGCTTCCTGCACAGTAGTCAACTGATTTTCTTTTATATAAGATTCTACCACTTGTACTTCCTGTTCAAATTTAATATCTTTTAAACCTTCCTCTAAAGTAAACTCCTCTGCATTTTGTACTGGCGTTCCATCTTCTGAAGCGAAGACTACTGCTCTTTCATTAATAGAAACTTCTGGCTTTGTGATATCTGTAGTTAAAGTATTAAAAACACCTGATGTATCTTCTACTAATTGAATTTGAAATTCATTATTTGTGTCAAATCTATTTTTCGTCGCTTCTAAAAGTTCTAATACTTCTTCCTTAGAAGCAAGGTTTATCGTTGTTTCATTAATTTTTATCGTATAAGCTTTCTGATTTTCTGAAAAAATGTTATCTTGCAAAGCAGTGTACATAATTTCTTCTAATTCTTCTGCCTTCATTCTCTTCCCAAATAATTTTTTCTTCTCTGTCACAGTCAATTCTGGATTCATATAAACCATACCATCTGCTTCAGTTATAATCTGATATCTAGCATCTTTTAATGCTATTTCTGCATCTTCTTGTGATGAAACTGCTCCAATCACTTCTCCGTTTAATGTAACTTCATAATATTTCGGAAAACTTGCCTTTCCAAACAATGCATATGCGCATGTTAAGCAAACTGCAACCGCTGCTATTGATTTTACCGCTGTTACTTTTACCTTTCCGTTCAATATTTTATTTCTATTCATAAGACCTCCATAGTCACTCAATATTTGGTAATTTTTTCGTAATACTTTTGTAACATATTTATTGTAACAGGGAAGCCTTTATTTGTAAAGGGTTTTTTCTAATATTTATAAAAATTCTCCTACTTTTAGCCTATCTATGATCACATTTACAGTTGTAATTAAATCCATTTCCTCTTCTTCTAATATAATATCTGCATATTTTTCATATAAAGGAGTTCTTTCCTCATATAAATTTTTTAATGTATATCCATCTTTTAATACAACTCCTCTTTTTCTTAAATCCCCTAATCTTTTTTCTAATTCTTGATGTCCCAATTTCAAATAGACAACGATTCCTATATTGTGCAAATGTTCCATCGCTTCTTTTCCGTAAATTACACTTCCTCCAGGAGCAATTACTGTATATTCTGCTTCAATTTCCGAATTTATCCGATTTTCAATTTCCATAAATCCATCATTTCCCTTCTCAGAGATGATTTCTTGCAGCAGCTTTTTCTCTTTTTCTTGAATCACAATATCCATATCTATAAATTGATAACCGAGCATTTTAGCTAAAACAACTCCTACTGTACTTTTTCCACTTCCTGGCATTCCTATTAAAACTATATTATTTTTCATAAATTTTATTCTCCTTTTCCTTTGATTATACTGATATTGTTATTTTATGTGGCAAAAAGTGATGTTACATTTTGACTAAGATTCGCTAAGGCAGGGAACATTCCAACGAAGCCACGCTCTCGCTCCGTGTAAGACTACGCGGTACTAAATTTGCCGTTTCGCTTCCCTAGAAACTGCTCATTAAGTGCCGACGTCTTCCAAGGGGCTTCTTTTGGAATTGTTCCCTGCCTTGGCTAGTTTCTTGATTCTTCTAGAAATGTGAAGCCTCTAATCTCTGAATAAATTTATTTTTTTTATAAGAATTTATCAGTATGAAGTCTATAGTATTTGTTTGGTATTTGTCTGGTATTTGTCTAAAACTACTTTTATTTTGTAATTAAAACTTAGTATATGATTTGTGTTATATAAAAACATAACTGCAATATTTTATTTCTGGGTTACTTGTTTTATAATAGATATTGCTGAATAAGAATCTTTATCTACATATATTTTATTTAATTAATTCTTTTTATAATAATTATTTATTTTACTAGCAATATAAATTATTTTCTTCTTTTTAATTATCAATTCCTTTGTATTCAGTTGCGATATTATGTATTATTTCTTCCCAAGTAACTCCATAAGGTGCTCCACCAGATGTATAACCTGCTATATAACAAAAGGTATCATCTTGGTCTTCATAAAATGTGAAATCTTCTTTTAACATTCTGCTCTGTTTTCGTTTCCTTTTTCGTTTCGTTTTTTTCGCTTTTTGTATTTCCTGATGGGCTTTTACTGCTCTTTCCTCTCTTTCAATCTGTTCTTTTGTTAAAGATATACCTAATAATTGTAACTCTGCAACAGCTTTCATACGATCTACAGCAAACTTTTTTCTATACGCTTTAATAATATTTCCACCATAAAGTGTTCCATCATACTCCGCTACCCACTTTTCTGCCTTTAATTTGCGTTCTGCAAATTTCATAGCTTTTTTAGCCGCTTTTCCTTTTTTCTTTTTCATAAAACTTTTATATTCCTCTTTTTATTGTATATTTTTTATATTTAATTATATTTTAAATCTCAAATACTAGCAATATCATTTCAAAAAATATTTTAAGACAGTAAAAAATCAATGTTATTCTAATATTTTTTTTATATTTCTGTAACAGTTCAGCTTTTTTATTCTATTTGTTATTGTGAAATTCTTTTTTCACAGATTAGAACATTTAACTGTCTAGCGAAGGCAAGGACGTATTCCATAAGAAGCCCCTTGGAAGACGTTGGTACTTAATGAGCAGTCCTGTTAGGGGCTGCGAATTTAGTACCACTACGTTTGGAACGGAGCGGGAGCGCGGCTTTGATGGAATACTTCCTTGCCGTAGCGTTCCTTTGATACCAAAATAGACGGAACTGTAACATATTTCTCTATTTAAAAGCAGAGCCTTTTGAGGAGCAGGGTAATTTTAATTATCGTGAATTTTAAGTAAAAAAGTAATTTCGTATCATTTTTAACATCATAGATCAAAATGAAAGCTCTGAAATTCTTTATTTTACTGGATTTCAGAGCTGAATGTTTATCACTCGAACTTGGCGTGTTTTTTTGTCTTTCTTAACTATATTTATTTAATAAATGTGCAAATAGAATTTCGTTTTTACTTCAATTATATCATTTAATTTCTTATTGTCGCCAATACGCCATAAACGAAACATTATAGTTTTTTCAGTAAAGAATACATTTTCATATCAATAATTTTACCATTTTTAACGGCATTGTTTCTTAATGTGCCCTCATACTGAAATCCTGCTTTTTCAAGCACTCTGCAAGAAGCAATATTATATGCAAATGGCTCTGCATAAATACGGATAATATCGCTCTTATTAAAAACATACTCACAGATTTGTTTTACAGCTTCAGTCATGATTCCCTTACTCCAGTATTCTTCTGCAACATAATAACCCAATTCGGCAGTTTGCCTGTGTATATTTCCTTGTCGAAAAACTCCGACACTGCCAATCACTTTGTTATCTGTTGTAATAGCAAATGCAAATGTTTCATCTTCATTTGCGGAAAGCATATCAGAAATGAAAGCCAAACCGTCTTGTTCTGTGTAGGGATATGGCAATCCGTCCCGAAGATTATCTTGTATTTTTCTATTAGAAAGGATTGCCGCTAAATCTTTTGCATCTGATAATTTCCATTTTCTTATTTTGCATTTCATTTTATAGTACCTCTCAAATGAAGTTGAATTTAATCAATCCTTAATTTTTTCTCCATGATTTCATAAACCAGCTTTACATCATTTTCTAATTCATAAATTCCATGTCCAACAGTCTTATAACCTCTATGTTCATATAAATGCACTGCGGAAAGTGAGGCGTCTAAGACAGCCACATCATGTTTTTTTGAAATTTTAGTTTCCAAACAATTCATAATATATGAACCACAGCCTTGTTTTTGGTAAGAAGGCAATACATATATACCTGTAATATGATTACCATCATAGCAACCTGTTCCCACAATTACGCCATCGTACACTAATACTCCCATATTTTCAGACGCTATCCCATTTAAAATGTGTTCTTTATTGTGATGTTGGCAAAAGAAATCTACTACCTCCTTGGGGTAATACTTTGGATATACTGTTTTGATGGTTGTATATAAAACATTGTAAATTGCATTTACCATGTCAAAAGTTGCTGTTACATATTTCATACCTTTCCTCCTAAAATAACCAAACACAATTTTTTTCCCTTAACCACTTATTATAAGGTGATTGGCGCAAAAGAATGTATTCTTCTTTTGCCTCTGATATTCTGAACCGATCTGACAAGTCTTTAAGAATGAGCATCATGTTAATTTCCTTATTTCGACAAATACTAATCAATTTTATTTAGATATTATTCTTTGTTGCATATGTAAATCTTTTGATTATTTGATATATCTATATTATCCTGCTTATATGAACTAATGTTATCCTTTTGTTAGCGCTGTTGATAACGATTGTTTTATAACTGGGAATAATAACTATATGTTGTTTTCTTTAACTGATTGTTAGTGTTCTTTTCTAAAATATTGTGTATCTGCTGAATAAATAATCTCTCCCATTTGTACTAATTATATCATCTTTTTTTGCAAATTTAATAGTATATGATTGATTTTATGAATCCTGAATATTATTCACTTTTCCACCCCTGACAACTGCTTCAAATTCTTTACGCTTCATTATACGCTTTTTCGAGTAAAGGCTTTGCTTTTTCAAAATCTGATGCATTTTTTACAGTTATTTGCAAATCTCCTGTACCATAGTGTCCGATATTACGCATATCTCTTGTAAAACCTTTTTCTAAATTGACGGTTTCTGGATTCAGCTTTAAAAACAGAATAATCTGTTTATTGTAAATCTCAATACATACCATATTTTGAACTTTTTTATATGCCAAATATAATTTAAGCTGATTAGATACTATATCATCTCCTAAAGATTCAATAAAATCGCAAATAGCATAATAAAGACTTTTTAAGTCGTCCGAAACTGCTGCCAATTTTTCTATATGCGATTTTTGTGTACTATTTCTTACATCACCATCATTTATAGTATTTTCGACAATCGGTTTTACTGTTGGCGTGTTTAAATGTTCAAGTAACAGCAAATCATTTTCATATTTTCGATACCTTACTAATTTGATATTCCTTTGCATTTGATTTACTGCATGTATATCATATTTTGTAAAATCATGTGCAACACAAATAACACATGGAACAGACCAATCTATATTATTTGCAACTTCCATCCCTAATTTCTCAATAACTAACAATTTAAAGTTTGCTTTATGATCCAAAAGCCAATCCAGATAAAATAGCCCTTGATTGATTACATTTTCATTCTGACTGCGCTTATATTCAAATATAACTGGACTGTTATTTTCGTCTATTCCAATACTATCCATTCGTCCATTTGTGATCACATATTCACTTTTCAAAAAACGTACACCAAAAAATGTTTCCATATTTTGTTCAATAAGAGTTTGAAGTTCTTTTTCAAGAATTACTTCTGATGAACTACATTCCTTTACTCCCTCGTGCAAAGAAAATAACTTTATCTCTGCCATTCTTTTCTCCTCCTGTAACGATTAGTAATTATGAAACATTTAATTACTTTTAATCAATATAAATATAGTTTTTGTTACACAATAAAAACCATTTTTAGCAATATTCATCTATTATTATATAATTAAAAAATATTTATATTTTACTTTTTATAATATTGAATATCTCTATCAAACTGTAATTCTTCTTTAAGTATTTACTAATATTTTTTACTTTTAAGCCTATCTTTTTTCACTGAAATTAAACAATAGATAATTGCGAAACTCTAAATCCCATAGAAATACAAAACTTTCCGAAACTTCCTTTTGCATATCTCCTTATTTAGATTTCATAAGTTATCGTAATATTAGCTTTTCAAAAAGTAGAACAGCCAACTAATCAGCGGAGGCAAGGAAGTATTCCATAAGAAGCCCCTTGGAAGACGTTGGTAC
>CAJUHN010000135.1 GCA_910585935.1 uncultured Lachnospiraceae bacterium
TGGAACGGAGCGAGAGCGCGGCTTCGTTGGAATACTTCCTTGCCGCAGCGTCCCCCTTTGACTTTCACAATTACTTACCTATCCTTGCTTCCATTTAGAACACCACCGAAACGCTCCCTCTTCTATTTCTACTTCTCTCTCTGGAAATATGATCTCTTCTAATTCATAACAAAAAGCAAATGCCTCTTTTCCTATCCTTTCTAATGTAGAAGGAAATATAATTCTTTTTAAACTCTTACATCTATAAAATGCCTGTTCTGGTATTTCTGTAATTCCCTCTGGTATCTGTATATTTTTTAAAGAAGTACAATGTTCAAATGCCTGTTCCCCTATGCTTTCTAATTCTTCTGAAAATTCCACTTTCTCTAATAAACCACAATTAGAAAATGCCTTTTTTCCTATCCTTTTTACTCCCTGCCCATTTCTTAAAAATTGAAGCCATTTACACTTTGCAAATGCTAACTCTCCGATAAAGCTGGTTTCCTTTGCAAAAATAATTTCCGTCAGCAAATTACTTTCCTCAAAAACGCGATCTCCTATCCCTGTTATTCCAACAGGCAAGGTTAAATTTCTAATATTCCCTGTACATTCCACCAAAATGCCTGTTTTTTCTGTCTTAAAACAATGAAAACAATCTATAAAAATCTGCTTTACAACAGGCGGCAATTCTTTGTTCCTGTCCTCTATTCCTGTCAAAAAATAACTATTTCCCTCTATGAGCACCTCTTTTAAATAAATACAATTCCGAAACGCATGTTCCTCTATCCGAGTTTCAAAAGAAGCAATCTGTATTCTTTTCAGTGCAAAACAATTCGCAAATGCCCACCCTGAAATCGCCTTAATATCTTCTGTTATTTCCACCTCTCCTTTAGCCAAAAACCCATCGATTAAAATATGATTCACCACTACCAAAGGCATCTTTTTTCTCTGTCTGTTCAACCATTCTGTGCCTTGAAAAGCCCTTGCTCCAATTTCTTTTATGGTATCAGGTATTTCTATCTCTTCTATCTGCATGGCATTTTGAAATACCTCTGCCTCTATCTTTTGAATCCCTTCTGGAATACAAATTACCTTTCCCCGATTTTTATAAGCGGATAAAGAAAAATCTTCTTCTACTCGAAAACAGCTCCATACATTTTGGCAAATCTCTTTTATCTCCTTGGGAATCCCCCTCTCTAAAAGAATCCCATAGTGATTTATCAAATAACCCTTTCCTTTTATTCTCACTCTCTTTAATCTTGTGCAGCCAGAAAAAGCATAACTTTCATAAGAAAAATCTCCTAAACATACTATCTCTTCTAGTCTACCACAGTCTTCAAAAGCATGAGAAGAAATTTTAATCCCTTCTGAAAAAGAAACCTTTTTAATAGAATTACACCCCCAAAAAGCCTCCCTTCCTATCACTTTTATATTAGAAAAATCAAATTCTCTTAAAGACTCACATTCAGAAAAACAGCTTTCTTTTATTTCTTCTAAACCCTCCCCCTCAAATATTTCCAATTCCCTGCATCCACAGAAAACTTCCCTTTCTAAACATTTTATCCCTCGTAGCTTAACCGATTTTAAATGAACACAATACGCATATGCTTTTTCTTTTATCTCTTTTGCCTCTATAGAAAATTCCCTTAAAGAAATACATTTTTCAAATGCCGATTCCCCTATCTCTTGTATCGCAGAAGAAAATGTTATCTCTTCTAAATTTCTGCACCCATAAAATGCCCCTTTTTCTATAAAAATAAGACTATTTGGAAATACTACATGAGTGATTTTTTCATTTCCGGCAAAAGCAAATGGAGCGATAGAAACCACTCCTTCTGGAATCACAACTTTCTGTTCACATTCGTTTCCATCTACAATTCTTCCTGCAATTTGGACAGGTTCTAAATTTTTTCTCTGTTTTTCTAAAAATACAGTATCAAAAAACGCATTTTCCTCTATCCGAGAAGCAGTAACTATTATATCTTCTAAACTCCTACACCCAGCAAATGCATTTTTTCCTATCTCTTTCACTCCTTCTAAAGATATTTCCTTTAAGTTCACACATCGATAAAAGGCAAAATCAGATAAAGTAAGAATTTCCCCCTCTATCACCACTCTTTCTAAACTTTCATCATAAGCAAATGTTCCCTCTTCTATTCTATCTATTTTACACGGAAGCACAACCTCTTTTAGAGAACTACAATTACAAAACGCTCTCGCCCCTATCTGTTGTAAAGATTCTGGAAGCAAAACAGAAGTGATCGAAGAATTTCCATAAAAAGCCCCTCCCGCAATACTCACCACTCCTTCTGGAATCCTAACATCTCCAGAAAGAACTCTTCCATCTAAAAAAATATTATTTTTTATCACTCCTTCTTTTTTCTTACTTTGTATTAGTCCCTCTAAATAAAAACTCCCCTCTAAAGCACCTTTTCCTAGATAACAAAGTGAAGAAGGGAAAGTTATCTGTTCTAAAGAAGGACAAGAAAAAGCAAATTTATCTCCTATTTTAGAAACTCCTTCTTCTAATGTAAGACTTTTTAACTTTTTACATTGAGAAAATATATCCTTTCCACACTCTGATAAATCAGCCTTTAAAATCGCACTTTTTATTCCTGACGCAGTGAATACATTATTTCCCAGTTTTTTTAATGACCTTGGCAGATCCACTCTCTTCAAAGAACTACACTGATAAAAAGCCATCGTGCCGATTTCCATTAACCCCTCTGGAAATTCTACTTCCTTTAATCCCTGACAGTGAGAAAAAGCAAAATCTTTTATCACTATCTGCTCTGAAAATCGTATTTCTTTTAATCTTTTACAGCGTCTAAAAACTGCCCTTTCTATAAATTTCATTCCTTTTGGCAATTCTACCTTAAGCAGTTTCACACAATTTTCAAATGCGGATTCTCCAATTCTATCTAACCTTTCTGGAAAATTGATAGTCTGTAAAAGAACACAATCTGAAAATGCCTCTTCCTCTATCTCCTTTACTGTATCAGGAAGAATCACCTGTTCCACTGCTTCATTTTTAGAAAAAGCATATTCCCCTATCCTCGTTATCCCCTTTGGAACTATAACCCTTTGTTCTTCTCCCCTATAATAGAGCAAGGTTGTCCCACTGATAAAAAAATTGCTCAATATCTGTGTATGAATAATTCTTACTATTTCTGGAATATCCTCTCGAATTTCGTCAGGAAGTCCTTTTAGTTCATATTCCGTTCCATCTGGCAAAACCAGATATTTTAAATTCGTACAATTTTTAAAAGCTCCCTTCTGAATCTTAATATCTGTTTCCGTAAAAATCACTTTTTCTAAACTGATACAATTTTTAAAAGCGAAACTCTCTATGTAAGACAGCGTTTTAGGCAATTTTATAGAAGTGATCCCTTTTTTATCATTAAAACAGCTCTCCCCTATTTTGGTTATCCCTTCTGGTATTTCCACATCTTTTAAATTAATCGAAAACTTTAACAACACCCCTTCTTCCATTTCCATCATTCTAAATACATCTATAAAAATAGCTTTCACAATCGGGTGGCTATCCACTTCTTTAGATAAAACACCAATCGCATTTTCTATGGAAAATATACTTCCATCTGATAATTTTATTTTCGATAACTGCGTGCACCCTGTGAAAATATCACAAATATTGGATATATCTAAATCTTTAGATACCTCTATTTCTTTTAAATTCACATCATTCAAAAAATTCTGTGTTCCTAAATGCTTCACACCAGGCATGGAAATAGATGTCAAACTATTACAATATAAAAAAGTAAAATCACTTAAATACGTCACAGTAGGAGGAAGTTCTACTTTATAAAGAGAATGACACCGATGAAAAGCATAATTTCCAATATGGATAAGATGAGAAGGAAAATTGATCTCTCTGAGCTTTCTACAGCCCTTAAAAGCATTATCCATAATCTTATTCACACTCTCTGGAAGAATTATTTTCTCAATAGAAGTTCCCCCTTTAAAAGCTCCTTCTGCGATGGTATGCACTCCCTCTGGCACTAACACCTCTTTTTCTCTTAAAGTATATGCTTGTAATATCCCCTGTTCTATCTTAAATCCATCTAACAAAAATCTCCCTCCCTTTCTATAGATAAAAAAATATCCCTATTATCTTTTGATAACCCTATCTGCTTTTCAATCTCCTTAAACCTTTCTCTAATAAAGTGAAACTTTTATCCTTCAAATATCTTTTTTATCATATCTCTTAGTTCCTCTATATTTCCTGCTTGATGCAATAAAAGTTTATATTTCTTTGTCCCTTTTCTTTTTTTCATACAATAAGATGCTATTTTTTTTATATAAGAAAGTGTAAATGTTTCATCATAATAGCGAGAAGTCATCGCAATTTGTTCTAATAATATCTCACATTTGCTCTTTTTTATCTCTCTTTTTGTGAGTTCACTAAATATAAATGGATTTTCCAGTGCATATCTGGCTATCATAACTCCATCTGCTCCCGTATTCTTCATCATCTTCTCTGCATCTTCTACAGAAAAAATCCCTCCATTTGCTATTACTGGAATCTGGACGGCGGATTTCGCCTGCTCTATCTGATCATAATAAGGCGTTCCATTATACATCATATCTCTAGTTCTTCCATGTATTGTAATCATATCTGCACCTGCATCTTCACATATTTTTGCAAACTCTGCAGCCACTAAGCTCTCTTCCTTTATTCCTATTCTGCATTTTACTGTAATTACTTTTCCGCTCTTTTTACAGCTCTTAATAATATCCGCTGCCTTTTTAGGATTCGCTAATAATGCACTCCCTTCTCCACTTTTAAAAACATTTGGCACAGGACAGCCCATATTGATATCAATGATATCATATTCCGAAAAATACTCACTTCTCACCATTTTTTCCATTATTCTAGCATTTGCCCCCAATATCTGTGCCGCTTTTATTTTTTCCTCTGGTGTAGTAAAAAGAAGTCTTTCCGTCGCTTTATCTTGATATTTTAATGCATTGCAGCTCACCATTTCTGTAAAACAAAGACCTGCTCCTAATTCACTGCAAAGTATTCTAAAAGGATAACAAGTATATCCTGCTAAAGGTGCTGCGAGCACATTAGAAGGCAGCAAAATACTCCCTAATCGTAATTGTTTTATTTCCAAATAAAATCCCCCTTGTTAAAATATTCAAAACTTTATTTTTTTCAAAGTTAATGAATGAGGTATATAGTAATTAAAATTCTAGTTGATGAGATACATAGTAGCTAAAGTTCCGCTTAAGACAGGGAGGTATTTAAGCGAAGCCGCGCTCCCGCTCCGTTCCAGACGTAACAGACACTAAATTCGCAATCCCTTATGGGTTTGCTTATTAAGTGCTGACGTCTTCCAAGGGGCTTCTTTTGGAATACCTCCCTGTCTTAAGCTAGTTTACAACATAATCAAAATTAAAAAACCTCATTGAAATTATATATTATTAAGTGGCAGCAGTACTTGAAACATTGTAAAATTAGAATTTTTCTTTTTTCTAGCAAATATACTATTAACTACCTCTCTAACTTTTTCAATTCTATTCATATCTTAATTTCTTTTTAATCTATATTTTATAGCAACTAGAAATTCTGATTGTAAATTTGATTATACCATTTTTACTTTTCATTTACCATAAAAATATAAGACATAGCAACCACTATCCCCATACTTCTTATCGTTCCAACAATTTTTCTATCTCTGTCCCTTGAAATCATTCTGCTTTTCATACAGACAATAAAATATTTGATAGAAGATTATAAAATTAATTGTAGCATAGATGAGGAAAGTATTATATTGATTTGTAAATAATTAAAAATTTAGTTGTAGTTTTTTTTATTACTTTATACTGATTAATAAAAATAAGTTTGGAGGAATAGGAATGAAAAAAATTTATGAGAATGGGGATCAGTATGAAGGAGAATTTAAAGATGATAAAATGAATGGATATGGAATCTATACCTTTGTAGATGGAGAGCAATATAAGGGAGAATTTAAAGATGACAATATGAATGGACAAGGAGTTTTAACCTATCCAAATGGAAATTGTTATAAAGGAGAATGGAAAAATAATCAGTTTTTAGGGTAATTAGGCAGGGAGGGGCTGAAAAGAAGTTTTATCTATCTTTTAGAAAGACCACACTCCCATCTTTTCTTGTGAAAAAATTCCCTAAATGAAATTTTTTTAGAATATGTTATAGTAAAATGAGAGTGAAAACATTTAATACTACTGTTAGATACATTTAAAATAAATTTAAATCAAAGTTTCCATATTCTATTATACAAAAGGATCCCATATCCAATTTGGCTTTGCCTTGCGTTTGGCAAACGAATTAAAAATTGATATGCAGATTAAGATGTGATAGAAAAACGGGAAACTGTTAAATGCAGTTTCCCGAAAGTATGGCTGGTCTTATACTACTGCTGCCCTTCCATAAACTTATTATATGCAATATCTTCTTAAATATGAAAAAAGTAAACAAAACGTTTACTTTTTATGTAGCTGGTTTTACTCTCTCGATACCCTTCTACTCAATTATAAATCACAGCTGGTCTTATTATGCATTAACACTGCCTTTCTGTGATTTAAATATATCATATGGTTGCAAAAAAGTCAATAAATTTTCTTTGTCTAATTTAATAGATATTTGCATATTTTTTTCTTGTTTACATATTACAACTGAAGAACAATTAAACTTTATACTAATGATATCCTTTATATCTGCATTACTAATATATGACAACTCAGTACATGGATAACAGAATGACATATCACTTTTAATGTTAATTGGATATAAAAATTCATCAAATTGTTTCTCCATTAATATATCCATACTCTTTTCAAAATTTGCGCGTTGAGTAACAAACTTTCTGTATTCCTTATTAGACTTGTCGTTTGTTAATGATATATATTCTTCAACACGAACTAAAACACTTTCAATCTCATTTTCTGTAAGTATAACAAGATGACCTGCATTATAATATCGCCCCTGTACTTGTTTCTTGGAAACTATATTCATCTTATCTACCCTAGCAATAGAATTCGTTGAAATAATTCTTGTTCCAAAGCCTTTTCTTTTACACTTATCCCATCTTTCTTTTGTATATGTAGTCAAAGGAACAACATAATACATCTCTTCTTCCTTAAGCATTCTAACAATTAACGCAGGATGAACTCCTTTGAATTCATATGATTCCGTTCCATGTAAATCAACTGCGTACACTCCACCTGTAATTATATCCTTCATCAATTTTCTCCTTATTTAAACTTCTCACTCAATTTTAACAATATATCCGCAGAATCAGGATTTTTTATTAACTCTGACATTAATATCTTCATCATCTCTGTTTCAAATGATGATTCTGATTTCGGTTTCTGTGCATTAAATATTTCAATCACTGTTTTTATCGTTTCATTTTCTTTCTTTCTGATTTCTTCAGCTAAAATATCTACTTTATATTGAATATCATTTAAAGATGCAACAATCATATTATTTTCAAAACTAACATTATTTTTTTTAATTTCTTTCACTTCATCATATTTAAAATTCATTATCACCTGTTCTAATCTATCTTTTGTTGCAGTCACCATATCAAGATCAGTCAAATCATATTCAAAAGTTCTAATTGTAGACACATCAAATGGTATTATCTCATTTTTACTATTTAAATAAATTATGGGCTTTTGGCTTTTTGTTCTATAACCAATTTCAAAGAAAACATTAGGATTATGTCCTGTCAAATCTGCAATAACTAATTCATATTCATTTAATACGTCAAAAATCTCTTGTGTGATTGAATCTGATGTATTAAGTTCATCCACCCTTTGTGTACTGAAACCACATTTCTCACATACTGGCATTATGATATGTTGATACAACTGATCCGCATTTTTTCTAATGTCTGTACCTGCATCACCTATAGGAGAAATCACAAAACATCTTTTCATAAATCTCCCATTCCTTTCTTTGGTTAAAATCATCTCTATACCTGCTATCCTATATGTACCTCTATCAATTTTTTCGATTTTTTTATTTTTTAACAAATTATCTACAGAACCCGAAAATTGTCCTTCAGTATAGTCTTTCATTTCCTTTTTATTTAAATAGTCTTTCATTTCAGAAACAGAATGGGGACTTCCATCTGATAATAATTTCATTATCAACTCTTTTATCATTGCACTTTTAGTCATTTTCATCATCTCCTTTGACTATAGAATATATCGCAAACGTATAATTGCCAATATTGTTTTTAAAATTTTTTTCTTGTTAGTTTTTTCTACTTTTCTTGTCAATTTATTTATTATATAAATATTTTCTTGTATTTATATGTAATTTCTTGTTTTAAAAACTTTTAAATAGACAATTTTATTATAAATAATATATTATAACCTTTTGGCATCGCTTACACCCTTTTTAACTGTTTCAGTACATAAAAAGGCTTCCAAGGAAAACCTTGAAAATCTCTATCTATTAAGTAAAATTTATCACAAAAACAAAAATCATTCGCAGAATAGCCATGAACTAGCTTTTGAGAAACCTCTATTCCAAAAGAAGCCCCTTGGAAGACGTTGGTACTTAATAAGCGGTTTCGCAAGAAGCGAAACGGCGAATTTAGTACCACTACGTCTGGAACGGAGCGAGAGCGCGGCTTCGTTGGAATAGAGGCTTCTCAAAAGCGATCCTCCATGCCTATTTACTTTCTCCCATAAAAAGAAAAAGATATGGATATCCCATATCTTTTTCTTTATTATCTTTAAAATAAATTTACAAAACCAAATCGACATGCTGTATCGTTCCAGCTTCTCCGCTCTCTTTTAAATAAACTCCTGTACTCCTTATCATCGCATTGGTATGATTAGTCTGTTGATTATTTAAAGAAAACTGTGTCGATGCATTTCCCAAATAAATAGCTCCTACCCCTGCTTCTTTCAAAGTCAACAGTTTATCATTTCCTTGTTCATCTTTTGTCCAGATTCTGAGATCATCAAAAATATCATCTGCTTCATCAATCCAACCATTTCTATCTTTATCATATTTCGCTAAATCCTTAAATCCATCTCCTGATTTTGTGCCGAATAATTCATTGCCATCATTAATCACGCCATCCCCATTTTTATCTAATGCCAAAAATCCGCTGCCTTTTCCTGTAAAAGAAATATTTTCTTTTTTACCATCTCCATCTAAATCAAATAAAAATTTCTGGTCACTCACACTCGCCACATTACTATCTAAATTAATGACCAACGGATCAGTGAAAATATAATCTTCTTTTACAAGACTTTCATACTTCTGGCAAAACGCCCTTGACATCTCCACATTCACGCCAAAACTGATCTCTCTTCCATCTGCAGTTTTTACAACCCCTTGTGCGGTATATGTTGTATTTTCTACCTCTGTCATAAAAGCGGAAGTCGCGGTTATCTTTTTCCACTGTGTCATACCATTAGAAGCATTGCCTGATCCCATCTGATTCATATTCGTAATACTGCTAGCAGAAGAAGCTGAAACAGAAAGGCTGAAAGAAGATTTATACTGCATCTGTAATTCCTGTAATTCACTCTTAAAGCTAGAAAGATTACTTTTCTTCATTCTCTTTAATGCCTCTAACATTCTCTTTAGAGCCTCTAGTTTAATTTCATAAGGACTCTTATACTCTATCTCCTCATTTTCTACCTTGTTACTTTGCTCTTTATGTCTTGCCAATAAATCTTCTATGTTTTGTTTCTGTTGCTTTTCCTGTTTTTCCTTGAGCTGTACTTTTCCTTCTTCTAATTGTTCCACTAAACTCTTGCTTTCATCAGAAAGTTCTAAACTATCTGCTTTATTTTTGGTGGTAATTAAAGATGATGTTTTCTTTTGTTCATATTTTCCATAAGCTCGATCTGATTTCATCCCAACTGCACTTGAATCAATTCTCATAGAATAAATACCCCCTTTTCTATGTCTTGTAGATATTATATTTTTATAGTTTCTTTTTTTAATATCGGCATAAAATGGGAAATTGTTAATTTATTCCTTTTTATAAAATGTTTTCTAATTTCAACGAATCATGAAAGGTTATCACAGCCTATCATGAAAATAAAAATCTATTT
>CAJUHN010000136.1 GCA_910585935.1 uncultured Lachnospiraceae bacterium
AAACCCCTTGGAAGACGTTGGCACTTAATGAGCAGTTCCGCAATAGGCGGGGCTGCGAATTTAGTGTCCGTTACGTCTGGAACGGAGCGGGAGCGCGGTTTCGTTGGAATACTTCCTTCCCTTTGCGAACCTTTAGTCAAAGTGTTCTTTTTATGAAATTTTATGAAATAACAATGCCTGAACAATGCTGCTGCTGATACAAATTATGCTAGAATTACAGAAACAAACATAATAAGGCATAAAATAATATAGAGTATCATTCCAACATTGACATAAATTGTGCGGAAACGTGTTCTGGGATTTAAAGGAATGATAGCATCTTCTAAATAGATTCTTTTTCTATAAATAAAGAATAAAATTGTTCCTGAAATAATAAAACCAAAAATAAGTACAACAGCTAAGATAGAGAAAATAGGATTTGGAGATAAGGCTAAATTGGGAAGAATCACAGAGCCAAATAAATTTATAATAATATGTAGAATTATGGTGTAACGAGCAGTATTTGTGCGAATAGCGATGAATCCAAAAATAAGTCCTAATGCAAAAGCATAGAAAAATTGAGATAGATTTCCATGAATCAATCCAAATGTGAAAGCTGTTACTAAAATCGCGGTTTTATCTCCAAAAGAGCGGAGTCTGTCCAGCATAATTTTCCGAAAGATGAGTTCTTCTACAATAGGAGCACTGATACAAGCCACTAAAATGGTATAAATGATGCCACTATTCTGCACTGCCATATCAATAGGATTTACAACAGTAGAAGATTGACCCATCATAGATTTTAAGATGCCAATGATATAATTAATAAAAATACTGACATAATTAAATAGATAAGTGGTTGCCATACAGATGAGAAAAAGTACAAACATCTGCTTGAAATTCATTGTTTTAGGGGTATCTTTTTCTTCTATTGGAATATTTCTCGTCATCAGATAAAAGATAGCAAAACCTATTACATGAAAACTGACAAAGGTAAGTGCCCAATTAAACCAAGGTGTCATGGCTAATTTCGTGAAAAGAACTGGAAAAAAGGAACGTAAAATTGAAACAGATCCAATTTGAATTGCATAAATCATAAACATCATGACAAAAAGCGCTAATCCTAATTTAGAAAAAATTTTTTTTGGATTCATATGCATACGATTTTCCATATTAAAAATCCTCCTTTTATATTTTGAAATAATATATCGTTATATGACATATATTTCTATGTCATCATAACATGAAAAGAAAGTGCTGTCAATAAAATTATTTAGAAAAAAAGATTGACAAACTAAAGGATATTCGCTATTATGTTATTAAATGTTATGATGCTTTGTGAATCAGGTGATGGGAATGAAATATATGTCGATGTACGACATATATTTTATAGCATGGTTCACAACAAATTAAGATAGATAGTGAGGGAAGAAATTGACAGAGGCAATTATAAAAAAATATATTCCTATGACAGAAACTACATATTATACTCTTTGTGCTGTAAAAGAGCCTCGGCATGGATATGCGATTATGCAGTTTGTGAATCGGCTGACAGAAGATAGAATACAACTGAGGAATGGTACTCTATATACTATGTTAGGAAGGTTAGTAAAAGACGGAATTATTGAAATTGTTTCAGAGGAGAAAGGAAAAAAAACATATCAGATTACAAAGGATGGAATTAGTTTAATGTTACGGGAGGTAAAACGATTGAGATATCAATTAGAAAATGGAATAGAAGTATTTGGACAAGAACTTTTAGAGGAGAAATTAAATGGGAGAGAGAAAAAGGACAAAAATTTTCTTTAAGAATGGCAATAAATAGTTAGAAGAAAAAGATTAGAGAAAAAGAAAGGAAAAGATTATGAAATTAGAAGTAAAGCAATTAAGAAAAAATTTCGGAGAAATAGAAGTTTTACATGGGATCTCTTTTGCTGTGGAAAGTGGAAAGGCATTAGGGCTATTGGGAAGAAATGGGGCTGGAAAGACCACGACTATCCGAATTATTATGAATGTTTTTAAAAATAATGGAGGAGAGGTATTGTTAGATGGAAAACCATTTCATTCAAGAGAACAGCCAATCGGTTATCTTCCAGAAGAAAGAGGAATGTATCCGAGAAAAAAGATATTAGAGCAAATGGTATATTTTGCGAGTTTACGAGGAATGGAAACGAAACAAGCGAAGGAGAGAGGGCGTTATTGGTTAAAGCGTTTAGAAATTGAAGAATATGAAAATAGAAAATTAGAAACTCTCTCCAAAGGAAATCAACAAAAAGTGCAGTTAGCTCAAGCATTGATTCATGATCCTCAGATTGTGATTTTAGATGAGCCATTCAGCGGCTTAGATCCTGTAAATTCACAGATTTTAAAAGATGTTGTAATAGATTTGATTAAAGAAAATAAATTAGTGATTTTTTCAAGCCATCAAATGAGCTATGTAGAAGAATTTTGTGAGGAAGTTGCGATTATCAATCATGGTGAGATTGTGTTAGATGGAAATTTAAAACAAATAAAAAGAGAATATGGAAAAGATCGCTTGATTTTGAGTTCTGATAACTGGAATTTGAATGAACTACATGAAAAATTAAAAGAAGATTTTTCAAGATTGGTAAAAGTAGAACAGAAAAAAAGGGACTTTTTGATTTTATCTTTATTACCTCAGGTCACAAAAGAAGAGTTTTTAAAAGGTTTATTAGAAAAGAAAATAGAAATTCAAACATTCGGTAACTATGAACCATCTCTTCAGGATATTTTCGTACAAAAAGCAGGAGAAGAAGATTAATCTATAAAATCTTTTCTATTATCAGTTTATGATGGCGCTGTGTTCATAAATTTGATAACTATAAAAGACAGCGCAGAAATGGAGAGGAAAATGAAATCATTTTTAAAGGTATTACAATTTGAGTTGGGAAATTATATAAAAAATAAATCCTATATAAGTACCACGATTCTATTTGTCGCTCTTATTATCATTGGTTTGTCCATACCAGTTATATTTCCGGGACTGATTCCCGGAACAGGAGCATCTAAAACAGACATGATGACAGAAGAAAATGTTTCATCAGATACAGGAACACAGGAAAAACAGAAATTAGGAATCTGGGATAAAGAACATTATTTTTCTGATACTTCTGATTTAGAGAAATACTATCCAAATTCGGAATGGATGGCTGCAGAAAGTGAAGAAGATCTGAAAGAATTAGTAAAAAGTGGTATGGTAGAGGCTGGATTTTCTTTATTTGCTGAAGACAGCTATCGATATTATGTAAAAAATACACAGTTTATCGATCCACGACAGAATTATTTTGAAAATGCGCTGTTAGAAGCGAAAAAGGATCAATATTTTAGTGAAAATACAATAAATAGAGGTGAAATAGAAGCGCTATATACACAAGTAATTTCTTCAGAAGTGATCGCTCTTCAAAAAGATGGAGCTTCTAATTATTTCTATGTTTATATTTTATTATTTATTCTTTATTTTATGGTACTTATGTATGGAAATATGATAGCTACAAATGTCACAACCGAAAAGAGTACTAGAACAATTGAAATTTTAGTGACCAGTACAGATACAAATAGTCTATTATTCGGAAAAGTGGTAGCTGGAACAATAGCGAGTGTGTTACAGACAACACTTATTGTTGGAAGTGGAGTTATAACTTATTTTATCTATAGAGATGCATGGAATGGAATGTTAGATATCGCTTTAAATATTCCGGGAGAAGTGTTATTATATTTTGCAATTTTCGGAATATTGGGATATGTTTTCTATATGTTTTTATTTGGAGTTTTAGGAGCGCTGGTTTCTAAAACAGAAGATATCAGTAAATCTACAGGAACAGTTCAGTTTATTTTTGTTATTGTTTTTTTAGTGACTATGTATAGTTTAGGTCTTAGTGACAGTATTTGGATAAAAGTAATGTCCTATATTCCATTTAGTTCCTGTAATGCTATGGTAGCTAGAATTTCATTAGGAACAGTGGGAACAATAGAAATCATTTTGTCTTTGATCATTTTGATCGCTTCTATTGGAGTAGTCGGATGGATAGGGGCAAAAGTGTATAGAATGACTACTTTGTTGTATGGAAATCCGATAAAATTAAAAAGTATCTTGAAAAATTTAAAAGAGAGTAAATAGATATCTCAAATAAGATAATGAAGATATGCTGTGTTGACTAAAGGATCGCGCAGGAACGAATATCCTATTCCAACAAAACCGCGCTTTCGCTCCGTTCCAGACGTAGCGGTACTAAATTCGCTGAACCCAGTAGGGTTCGCTCATTAAGTGCCGACGTCTTCCAAGGGGTTTCTTTTGGAATAGGATATTCGTTCCTGCGCTAGCTTGTAGAGTGGGCAAGTTTGTAAGAGGAGATGAATAACATTCACAATAAATGATAATAAGTTTTAATACTTTTATAAGACTAAAAAAATTTAATTGATATTATAAGAGATTAATTTGATGTTCAGAGCAAGTTTTTCTCATCTCATCTGACCAAATACTCGCCTGCACTTCTCCGATATGTGCTTTGTTTAATAATAGCATACAAAGACGTGACTGACCGATACCTCCTCCAATCGTATAGGGAAGTTGTTGATTTAAAACCATTTGATGAAATGGATATTGTAGTCTGTCTTCACATCCCGCTTTTTTTAATTGATAAGGAAGGGAGTTTTCATCTACTCGTATTCCCATGCTGGAAATTTCTAAGGCACAATTTAGATGTTCATACCAGAATAAAATATCTCCATTTAATTTCCAATCGTCATAATCAGGGGCTCTGCCATCATGTGGTTTTCCATCTGTTAAGTCATCACCTATTTGCATCAAAAATACACATCCTAATTCTTTGGTGATCAAATTTTCTCGCTCTTTTGCTGTTTTATCTGGATAGCGATCTTCTAATTCTTGGGAGGTGATAAAATGAATTTCATCAGGTAAATGTTTTACTGCTTGAGGATATTTGTACCATACTTCATGTTCCATGTGTTTTATAATTTTAAAAATAGTTTGTACTACATGTTTTAAAGTTTCTTCTGTTCTGTCTTCTTTTCGGATGACTTTTTCCCAGTCCCATTGATCTACATAACAAGAATGTAAATTATCCAATTTTTCATCTCTGCGAATCGCATTCATATTGGTATATAGTCCTTCTCCAACAGCAAAGTTATATTCATAAAGAGCCATTCTTTTCCATTTAGCCAGAGAATGTACTACCTCTATTTCTTGGTCTTTTATATCTGCCATATCAAAAGAAACAGGACGTTCTACCCCGTTTAAATTGTCATTTAGACCAGAACTTTTTGTGACAAATAAGGGAGCAGAAATTCTTTCTAAATTCATTTCCTTTCCAAATTCACTTTGAAAAGTGTCACGTATGTATTTAATCGCTTTTTCTGTTTCTCGTATGTTCAAAACAGGGTCATAGTTTTTAGGAATAATCAATGACATAATAATCACCTTTCTTTTTTATATTTTATCATAATATATAACATTTTTTATTTTATCATAAATAAAAAAATTTTTCTATGAAAATATCTTTGAGCTTTGAAAAATAAGTAACCCTTCTGCTTATTATTGTGAAATTCGCTTTTCACAGATTAGAACAGTCAACAGACTAGCGAAGGCAAGGAAGTATTCCAAAAGAAGCCCCTTGGAAGACGTCGGCACTTAGCAAACAGCCCTAAAGGGGCTGTGCGCTTAGTACCGCTATGTCTGGAACGGAGCGAAAGCGCGGCTTCGCTGGAATACTTCCTTGCCGGAGCGAATCTTTGATATTCAAATAAATTCTATTGTAACAAAAATGAGAAAAGATAAATCTGAAAAAAGTATGGAAGTTTTGTAAAATTCTGTTATAATAAAAAGTAAATGACTTCATTTAAAACAGATAAAGTATTTTTGATGATTATTATAATTTTTAAGAAAGAGGGAAAAATATGGGAATTTTAAACACGGAGATCAATTATGACAGCATCATTACGGATTTATCGAAATGCTGTTTAGGAGAAGAAAATTGTAAAACCTGCAATAAAGATGAATGTATCGTGGGATATGGACAAAAATGTATTGTAGATTGTTTTAAGAAGAGTATCACTTATGTGGAAAATGGAAGTGAAAATATTCCTGTTACAGATTTAAAAGTATATAATGTAGAAAATTTTGAAAAAGGAATCGCCCATATTTTAAGACAATGTCGTTCCTGCCAATATCAACATTTCGATAATTGTATTATCAATATCATACGAAATTGTTATGAAGTGGGATTATTTGGAGAAGTTTTAAAATATGAAGGAAGTAATTTTCGATATCTCAATCAGATACATATACATTATCCAGAAAAAGCGCAGGAAATCATAGAAGAATTTCACAATACAAAAGAAGATTAAAAATAGCAGGTATTTTAAGCTTTCGGCTTGAAGATACCTGCTATTTTTAAAAAAATTTTTTATAAATTTTGTGGCAAGGATACTCATGATTTTAGTCATAGGAGAAATTGCCTTCTATATTATTATAAAATCATTGTATCGATTAAATTTTCAGAATTAGGAAGATAGATATAAGGAATAGGAACATTTTTATCTCCAAAATGATGTTGAGCAAAGGTGTGACAAATGAAATCATAAGTTTTTTGATAGTATTGAATATGGAATATACGTGCTATGTTATTAAACAAAATTGGTTCAATACAGAAGCCCCATGAAGAAGTATCTTCTACTAAATGCAAATATTGAACTGCTGTTGGAGTGATAGGAACACGTTTATTTATTTTTTCATTATAAGCGCTCAATTTTATGAAATGAGTATTTTCATCAACTGTAGCATCTAATATATATCCTTTTAAGTCTACATCGATCAAGACAAAGAGATCATCTGCTGATTTTTTAGAGGCAGTAGTAAATTTGTATTTTCCAGTGTGTATATCTTTTTCATTCAATAATTTAATAACTTTATCAATACTTTCTTGTGATAAGATAGAATCTTCTACACTTTCATTGTGGCTGGTCAGAAAACGGATAAGAGTGTCGATTTCAGCTTGTGATAATAATGCTTTGTTATATTGATATTTATTCATAAAATTCTTTAGGTTGCAAAAAGCCACGGCATGTAGGCTGTGGGAGAAGCAACCGTTCTCCTTTCTTCATATTGACCTGCCTATATTTTTAGTATATATTTTGACAGAGGAAACCGTTAGGGCAGGCGGCTCAAAGTTACTCTGTTTTTGTACATGGAAAAGTTAAGATATGTGGTTTATCAAATTGTATGTAAGGCAAAATTTACTGCATGGCATGAGAAGGTTTGTACCGAATGCAGTTATGTGAAAGGATATTTTTGATGTAAAAGGTTCTGTCAATCACCTTATGATGTAATGTCGCTTTTATTTTCACAAAGTTTTATTCTATTATAATCAAGTTTTTTTGATAATATAGGTTTCTTTGTATAATATTGCCTTATCAAGTCAGCACAAACATCAAATAATATTCTATTTTTTCCTTCTTTTTGTAGTTATTTGTTGATATTATTATAGTGTATTATCTTTTATGTGTCAATACTTCAAACAAATGGCATTCATCTCTTATTTAATTTTAAGGTAGGAAAATTTTTGTTACAATAGGATAAAAATACCAGAAAAATATGGTATTTAAAAAGGATATTAAGAAAAATATACTATAATAATATTTGATACAGGGGAAAGTGATATAGGATTTTAATATAGTATGAGTATTATAAATTAATTATTAATAGGATAAATAGTTCAATTGACCAGAGATTCGCTGCTGTGACAAGGAACTATTCCAGCGAAGCCGCGTTTTTGTTCTGTTCTAGACATAATGGTTAAGTGTTAATGTTTTTCATGGAGCTTCTAATGGAATAGTTTCTTGCTGCGGCTATTTTTTAACTATTTTAAGAAAATTAAGAAAAGATTTTTGTACGCTTGTTTACAAGAATAAATAATGATAGCGATTGACAAATAGAAATGAAACAAATAAAACGTAAGGTTTTGACGATAAAAAGTATATCCTATGCGTTGACGTTTCAGAGGAATAATGGGATAATAAAGGATAAAAAGGAGGGAGTATATATGGAAAATTTTTATTTAACAGTGAATACAGAAATTATTTGGGATAATAGTACAGAGTCAATTCCAGAAATTATACGAAGAAAAGTAGAAAAAAGATGGAAAAGAGATTTAGAAATGACATTGAATAAGAAAGAAAAAAAGGGAAGTATTTTAATATCAATAGAAGAAAACCTGCAACCAGAAACATTTTATTGGAAAATAGAAAAAAATATACTTCGGATAGGAGCAGGAGATGATTTAGGGATTATTTATGCGATGTTATATATTAGTGAAGAGTATTTAGGAATACTCCCCTTTTGGTTTTGGAATGACCAGATTTTTTATAAAAAAGAAGAAATAAAAATTTCAAAAATAGAATATCATTCAGAAGAATATGCAGTTCGATATCGAGGGTGGTGTATCGAGGATGCGATTTTGCTAGAAGATTGGAATAAGAGATTAAAAGATATAGATATTTGGGAAATGGTGTTGGAAACTCTATTGCGTTTAAGGGGGAATATGATTTTTTTTAAAGAAGAACAAGATGATGTTTACATAAATTGTGTGGAAGAGATGGGACTGTGGAATATTATTTCTTATACAAATATAAAAGAGAATATTTCTAAAGTAGAATGGAATGAGAAAAAAATTATATGGAATATCACAGATGGCTGGAAGGAAAAAGCTCAGGAAAAGATACAAAAACAATATCAACAGAAAGGAGAAAAAGAACCTATATGTTATATTGATTTAAAGGAAAGAGATGTGGATTTATATAAAAAAGAGGAAATAAAAATTCCTGAAAATATAATAAAAGTGTATTCTAATAATGAGTATGGAAAGATAATATTTGAAGAAGAGAAAAATGATTTAGAAGAAGAGATTATAATAGAGGGACAGAACGGTATTTATTATCAGATGTTTTCTTATGAAAATAAAGCTGCTTCTTATTTAACTATGCCTTCTAATTCTCCAGAATTTATTGCAAATGAGCTGACAGAAGCTTTTGCCTGTGGAGCAGATACATTTCTTTTGGTAAATTGTTCTAATATAAAGCCTCATGTTTTTATATTGGATTTCATCGCTAAACTCTGGAGATATGGAACATCAGAGCCAAAAGAGGATAATAAGGAATATATAAAAAGTTATTATGGAAGAGAATGGGAAGATATTTATAGAGTATTTGAAACATATCATCAGTATATGTTATGTTATGATACAAAGAAAGGAAAGATCGCAGGAGAAAGATTTTACCATTATTTGATAAAAGGACTGTCATGTAGTTGGATAAAGAATGATGTAATGCAAAGAGAAGAATCTGTTGAATGTGTGATGGGGAAAAAGGAAAATTTAATAGAACAAATGAAATGGTTAGAAAAGGTATTGTTAGATGGGGTGGATGGTCTGTTACTGACTTATCAAAGATGCTATAATTTGTATGAATGGCTGTTAGAAAAAGATGAAGGAAAGAGTCAAATATTTTATGATTCTATTTATTTACAGACTGCTATTTATCATTTTAGTGGGAGAGGAGCACTAGAGTTTTGCAAAGGGTTTGGTTACTATGTCAGTCAGAAATATGAAGAAGCATTTGCCTGTATAGGGAGAGCGATAGAATTATTAGAATGTATTTTAGAGATGTTAAGAAAAGCACAGCATGATAAATGGGAAAATTTTTATCAAAGGGATTATTATACGGATATAAATTTAAGTATAGATTGCTTAGAAAGGGTGAGACGGTTTATCAGAAATTTAGGAGAAGGACCAGAATATGAGAAATGGGAAAGAAAATATAATCAAGAAAAACAATGGGAAAGAGATAGAGAAGGTCATTTAAAAGATGATATTTTATATCAAAAAATGAAAGATATTTTAAGACCTATGGGGGGTTGGTATGTAAAGGTGCATTAAAAGAGAAAGAGGATTATTTTGACTTTAAAGACAATGGTTCGCGCCGACAAGCACCTATTCCAACGAAGCCGCGCTCTCGCTCCGTTCCAGACG
>CAJUHN010000137.1 GCA_910585935.1 uncultured Lachnospiraceae bacterium
TTCGCTACTTGCTCATAACCTCATAGCTGCTATCGCAGCTTTTCCGTGGGAGTCTGCACTCCCACGGAAACAAGGAAGTCCCAACCCACCGCTTTCGCCTTGGCGGCTTAGAAGCGGGGGACTTCCTTGATGAGGTTAAATGGGGCGCTACGGCAAGGAAGTATTCCAGCGAAGCCGCGCTTTCGCTCCGTTCCAGACGTAGCGGTACTAAATTCGCGAACCCTTATGGGTTTGCTCATTAAGTGCCGACGTCTTCCAAGGGGCTTCTTTTGGAATTATTCCTTGCCTTTGCTAGTTTTTTGGCTATTCTGGGATTTCTTTATTTTTGTACATTGCTACGAAAATAGATTTTTATTTTCATAATAGGGTGTGATAACCTTTCATGATTCGTTGAAAAGTAGCTACTATAACCTAATAACGATTATGATATTTTATAAATTTGCCTATGTGATAAACTAGCATCGAGAAGAAAGTATTCCAAAAGAAACCCCTTGGAAGACGTCGGCACTTAATGAGCAGTCCTGTTAGGGGCTGCGAATTTAGTGTCCGCTACGTCTGGAACGGAGCGAAAGCGCGGCTTCGTTGGAATCCCTTTTTCCCTGTGCGAACCTCCCTAAACCCATAGTGAAATAGGAACTATTTTTGAGATATATCAACAAATAAACTTGACATTTTTTGATGAGATTGTTAAAGTATATGGTGTATTTAAAAAGGTATGAAAGGATAAAGGAAGCATAGAGAAAGAGGAGAAAAAAATGGCAAAACGTCTGGGGATCATTGGTGGATTAGGACCGATGGCAACAGCATATTTTATGGAATTAATTATTAAAATGACAGATGCGAAAACAGATCAACAACATTTAGAGATGATTATTTATAATATACCCTCTATTCCAGACAGGACAAATTTTATTTTAGGAAAAAGTGAAGAAAATCCTTGTCCATCTCTTATAGCGATTGGTAAAAAGTTAGAAAAAGAACAGACAGATTATATCGCGATTCCCTGTATCACAGCACATTTCTTTTATTCTGATTTAGAAAAGAATATTTCTGTTCCGATTATACATATTATTAGGGAAACGATATCTGAGATAAAGGAAAAGAAAGTAAAAAAAGTGGGAATTATGGCTACAAATGGAACAATAGAGGCGGCTTTATTCCAACAAGAATTGGGAGATAATCAAATTGAATATTGTTTTCCTGATAAAAAGAATCAGGAATATGTGATGGATTTGATTTATCGCAATATAAAGGCAGGGCAGCCGATAGAATATAATAAATTTGAGAGTGTAACAGAAAATTTAAAAGCTCAGGGAGCGGAAATTATTTTGTTAGGCTGCACAGAATTATCTTTCATAAAAAAAGAGAAGAAGATAGGAAAAGAGTTTTTAGATATGTTAGAGGTATTAGCTAAAAAAGTTGTATTATTGTGTCAAGAACTATGAAAGGAGGAAGATTGATGTTTCGGCAAAAGGATAAGTTTCAAAAGAGAAATAAAAGAAAAGAAAAAAGGAAAAGAAAGATATTATATTCTTGTGCTTTAGCAGGGATAGCAGTTGTATGTATTGGCGCATTTAGTTTAAGTTATGGCTGGATAAAGAACTCTTTAGCAGGAGAAAATACAGCACAAGAAGAGATGAAAGAAAAATTAAAGGAAGCAGGAATAAAGGAGAAACTTATCGTAGAAGCTGGGAATCAAATGCCAAAAGCTTCAGAATTTTTTGAAAATGGGATAGAAGAGGCAAGCTTTGTAAAAACATTGACAGAAAAGGAATTAAAAGAGCTGGGTGAGCATGTGGTTATTATTTCTTATCATGGAGAAGAATATCAAACATGTCTAGAGGTTAGGGATACAAAACCTCCAGAGGCGACAGCGAAAAGAGGGACGTTGCTTCTTTGGGCAGATGAGGTAAAACCAGAAGATTTTATAGAGAACATGACAGATGCCACGAATATTTCTGTTTCATTTGGAAAAATAGATCTCAATCAGATAGAAAAAGAGCAGGAAGTAGAAATCATTTTAGAAGATGAGGCGAAAAATAGAACACAGCTTACCGCATGGGTAAAGTTGAAAAAGGATGAAGAAGCCCCTATAATTTCAGGAGTTTATGATATTATGATATATAAAGGGGATATCATTCAATACCGAAAAGGAATAGAAGTAACGGATAATAGAGATGAAGAAGTGGAATTAATTATTGATAATAGTCAAGTGGATAGAGATAAAGAGGGAGAATATCAAGTTATTTATACTGCTACAGATAAGGCTGGAAATATGGCAAAAGAAAGTTGTAAGGTCGTGGTATTAGATGATAAAGATGTGCCAAAAGAAGAAGTTTATGCTATGGCAGACAAGATATTAGAAAGTATTTTGACAGAGGACATGAGCGAGTATGATAAGGCATATGCGATTTATAAATGGACAAGAGATAATATTTCTTATACAGGACATACAGATCCATTTGATATTTTAGCAGGAGCATATCGGGGATTTCAGTATCGGACAGGAGATTGTTTTACCTATTGTGCAACAGCATATGTTTTATATCAAAGGTCAGGATTTCAGGTGATGAAAGTGACAAGAGATGAAAACGCGAGTGATTTAAAACATTACTGGAATTATGTCAAGATAGAAGAAGGGTGGTATCATTGTGATTCTATGCTGCGTCAGGCTGATTTTGAACCTTTTATGCTAACAACAGAACAGATGATAAAGTATACCACAGAAGTGATGGACAGACCAGATTATTATGTATATGTAGAAGAGCTTTATCCACCTTGTGGAAAACCTATTCGGGAACTGAATTATACCATACCATCAAAAAAATCTCCTGAAACAAATCTACCAACACCAACTACGACGGTAGAAGAAACAACAACGATAGAAGAAACCAGTACAGAAATAGAGACAACATCAGAAGCTCCTACAGAGACAACATCAGAGATTATCTGGCAATCTCCTCCTGAGTTAGTTCCGACAGAATCTATGATAGAACCAGAAACAACACAAGCTCCTGTAGAAAGTTCACAGATAATAGAAACTTCTGTTTTAGCAGAACCAGACACTACAGCAGCAATACAGCCAATAGAAGAGCCAGAAACAACAACAGTGATAGAGCCAACGACAGAGGCAGAAACAACGACAGTGATAACACCAACAGAGGAAGGGGAAACTACAACAGTGATAGAACCTGTTGTAGAACCAGAAAGTACAACGATAATTGAGCCAGAAACAGAATAAGTTTGAAGTGGTTTACAGATTTCATATAAAAAAGGATAACAGATTATGCAAAATGTATTAGAATATTTAGAAAAAACAGTCAAGCGTGTACCAGATAAAATCGCTTTTGCTGATGAAATGATAGAACTCACTTTTCAACAAGTTTATGAAAACGCAAGAGCGATTGGAACGGCGTTATTTCAAAAAGGATATAAGAAAGAGCCAATTGTAATATTTATGAAAAAATGTCCTCATACAGTAGCAGCATTTTTTGGTACGATATATAGTGGGAATTTCTATGTACCAATAGACGAAGAAATGCCAAAACGGAGAATAGAATTAATTTTATCTAATCTTCACCCTAAAGGAATGATTTGTGATAAAGATACAAAAGAGATGGTGGGGAAGTTTCAATATGATGGTGAAGTATATTTATATGAAGAGTTGGTAAAAAATGAGATAGAAGATGTCATTCTTCAAGATATCAGAAGAAAAACATTAGATATCGATCCCATTTATATTGTATTTACTTCAGGGTCTACGGGAATTCCAAAAGGAGTGGCAGCCTGCCATCGTTCTGTTTTAGATTATATTGAACAGTTGTCTGCTGTATTGGAGATAAAAGAAGATACGATATTTGGAAATCAGAGTCCTTTTTATTTTGATGCCTGTTTAAAAGAAATTTATCCTACTGTTAAATTTGGTGCGACTACTTATATTTTACCAAAGAGTTTATTTATGTTTCCAGTGAAATTAGTGGATTTTTTAAATGAGTATCGGATTAATACGGTGTGCTGGGTGGTTTCTGCATTGACTATGATTTCTAGTTTTGGTGTGTTAGAAAAGAAAATTCCTGAGTATCTTAGAACAATTGCATTTGGAAGTGAAGTTTTTCCCATAAAGCAATTTAGGCTTTGGAAAAAGGCACTTCCAGAAGCTAAATTTATTAATTTATATGGACCTACCGAGGCGACAGGAATGAGTTGCTATTATAAAGTGGAGAGAGAGTTTGCATTAGAAGAAACAATACCGATTGGACAACCTTTTTCTAATACAGAAATTCTTTTATTAAATGAGGAAAATAAGAGAGCAGTAGAAGGAGAAATAGGGGAAATCTGTATTCGAGGGACATCAGTCACATTAGGATATTATAATGACTTTGAGAGAACGAGGGAATCTTTTGTACAAAATCCTTTAAATACATCTTATCCAGAAATTATTTATCGGACAGGAGATTTAGGAAAGTATAATGAACAGGGAGAACTTATTTTTGTATCCCGAAAAGATTATCAAATTAAACATATGGGGCACAGAATTGAATTAGGAGAGATAGAAGCGAATGTCAATGCGATAGAACAAGTGAAGTCAGCCTGTTGTATCTATGATAAAGAGAAAGAAAAAATTATTTTATATTATGTGGGAGAAATCAATACAGCACAGATGGCTTCTTCTTTAAAAGAGATGCTGCCGCGTTATATGCTTCCAAATTATATAGAAGCATTAGAACAGATGCCATTAACACCGAACGGAAAGATGAATCGAGTATTTTTAAAAGAAAAATACAAACAGGATTCGGAGATCAAAAAGAAGAAATAATAAAATCTATAATAAAAAATTTTTTTGTAGATAGAAGGAGATTAAGAGAATATGGAAGAATTATTAGAAATATTACAAGAATTGCATCCAGATGTGGATTTTGAGTTATGTGATACTTTAATTGATGATAAAATTTTAGATTCTTTTGATATTGTATCTTTGATATCAGAAATTAATCATGAATTTGATGTTGCGATTCCGGCAGAAGAGATTATTCCAGAAAATTTTAATTCGGCTGAAGCATTATATTCTCTGATTGAGCGTTTACAAGACGAGGATTAGGGGGAATTATGTTATTTACATCTTATGGATTTCTAGGATTTATCGCCGTATTATTTTTACTCTATTATAACATTCCAAAAAGGTTTCAATGGCCGCTACTATTAGCGGCTAGTTACCTTTTTTATGCGATTGCAAATCCTAAATATCTTATTTACATTGCAGTCACCACAGTTTCTACATATTTTGCTGCATATAAAATGCAGCAAATCAAGGAACGTCAGGATGACTATTTAGCTCTTCATAAAAAAGGAATGAACAGAGAGGAAAAAAAAGCATATAAACAGAAAAATAAGTCAAATCAAAGAAAATGGCTTATTTTTTGTTTACTTTTCAACTTTGGCATACTCGCTGTTGTAAAGTATACGAATTTTGCAATTGCGAATATCAACTATTTGATAGATAAAACAGGACAAGAACAGACATTGCCCTTCTTAAATTTAGTGCTTCCGATGGGGATTTCTTTCTATACATTTCAATCCATGAGCTATTTAATTGATGTTTATCGCTCGAAATATAAAGCGGAATATAATTTTGGAAAGTTCGCTCTCTTTGTTTCTTTTTTTCCACAATTAGTACAAGGACCTATCAGCAGATTTGATGATTTATCGAAAACATTATTTTCAGAACATGCTTTTGATAAAAAACAAGTTTCTTTTGGACTACAGAGAATCTTGTGGGGATTTTTTAAAAAATTAGTGATAGCGGATAGAATTTTAGTAGGAGTGAATACCATTATCAGAAATCCAGATCAGTATCAAGGAGTTTTTGTTTTGATAGGTATGTTATTTTATGCATTTGAACTATATGCAGATTTTACAGGAGGAATCGATATTACGATTGGTGTAGCACAGGTATTAGGAGTGGAAGTAAAGGAAAACTTTATTCGACCATATTTTTCAAAATCTATCAAAGAATATTGGAGAAGATGGCACATTACAATGGGAACATGGTTTACAGATTATATTTTTTATCCTATTTCTGTGAGTCAGCCTATGCTTAAATTATCCCGATTCTCCAGAAAATACTTAGGAGAATTTATCGGAAAAAGGTTGCCTGTGTATCTCTCTTCTGGAGTAGTTTGGTTTACCACTGGTATTTGGCATGGAGCGAGCTGGAATTTTATTGTATGGGGACTTATGAATTATGTCGTCATCATGATATCACAAGAATTTGAACCCTTTTATGCTCAGTTTCATAAAAAATTTCAGGTGGAAGGGAAGTTTGGGTTTCGATTATTTCAAGTGATTCGAACAATTCTATTGATGAGTGCATTGCGTTTATTTGATTGTTATAGAGATGTTCCATTGACATTTCAGATGTTTGGAAATATGTTTACAAAATTTCATATTACAGTTACAGAACTTTTTCATGGAGGCTTATTACAACTAGGACTTAGTATAGCGGATTATATTGTATTAGCAGTCGGTCTTTTGATATTGACAGCGGTGAGTTTAGCACAAAGAAATGGAAGTGTCAGAGAAAAAATAGCCAAAAAACCGATAGTTCTTCGCTATACCATATGGTATGGACTATTTTTGATTGTTTTGATTTTAGGCGCATATGGAGTGGGTTATGATGCGAGCCAATTTATTTATAATCAATTTTAACTCCATCAGGAAAGTCGCTCACTTTCACAACAGACATAGTCTATGAGATTTTTTTCTAAATTGTGCTTAAGAGGATTAGAAAATATGGAAATGGAGAACGGGATGAAGAAAAAGAATAATATAAAGTCAAAATCTTTCTTTATCACTATATTGACAGCCCTTTTTATTTTGACGAGTTTATGGTTTTTACAGCGTCTTTTGATGCCCAAATATATGGGACAGATAGTAGAAGGTGCTTTAATTGCAGAATACTATGAAGAAACAACAAAACACGATGTGATTTTTATTGGAGATTGTGAAGTCTATGAAAATATTTCACCTATCACTCTTTGGGAAGAATATGGAATCACCAGTTATATCAGAGGAAGTGCTCAGCAACTCATCTGGCAGTCTTATTACCTGTTAGAAGAAACTTTAAAGATAGAAAAACCTAAAGTGGTTGTATTTAATGTGCTGGCGATGCAATATAATGAACCTCAGAAGGAAGCATATAATCGTATGACTATTGATGGGATGCGTTGGTCTGAGGCAAAGGTTAAAAACATTCAAGCTTCTATGATGGAAGATGAAAAATTTTTAGATTATGTTTTTCCTTTGCTCCGCTATCATTCACGCTGGCAGGAGTTGAATAAAGAGGATTTTATCTATTTATTTGATAAAAAGAAAGTATCACATAATGGATATTATATGCGAGTAGATGTAAAACCTGTAACAGGAGAGGTGAATCCCAAAAAATTAGCTAATTATCAATTTGGAGAAAATGCATATGCTTATTTGGATAAAATGACCACTTTATGTAAAGACAATGATATACAGTTAATTTTAATAAAAGCACCTAGCACATATCCTTACTGGTATGAGGAATGGGAAGTTCAGATGGAAGAATATGCGAAAGAACATGATCTGGCTTACTATAATTTTCTGGAACTCACAGAGCAGGTGGGATTAGATTATCAGACAGATACTTATGATGCAGGATTACATCTGAATCTGAGCGGAGCAGAAAAAATGGCGAGATACTTTGGAACTATATTGAGGGAAGAATTTCAGATACCAGATCATAGAGGGGAAGCAGAATATGAGGAAGTCTGGAAAGAAAAAGTGGAGTTTTATAATCAAGAGCGAGAAAGACAAAAAAGGGTGTATGGAATAATAGAATGAAAGGGGACGCTACGGCAAGGAAGTATTCCAACAAAGCCGCGCTTTCGCTCCGTTCCAGACGTAGCGGTACTAAATTCGCAACTCCTTATGGAGCTGCTCATTAAGTGCCGACGTCTTCCAAGGGGCTTCTTATGGAATACTTCCTTGCCTCCGCTGCTTTGTTAAAACAGGCTAGGTTGTGAGATTTGATATGATAGCTTTATTATAAATGGGAAAGCTTTTACTTTTGTATTGAATAGAGATAATTTTATAAATTTATGATATTTTAGGTATAGATAATTAGTAGAAAATTGAATAGACTAGCATAGGAAAGAAACGATTCCAAAAGAAGTCCCTTGGAAGACGCTTGCCCGTTAATGAGCGGTGCGATTACGCGCCGAGAATTTAGTGTCCATTACGTCTGGAACGGAGCGAAAGCGCGACTTCGTTGGAATCGTTTCTTTCCTATGCGAACCTTGTGCTAAAGTGTTCTCAAAAAAGGAAACTATAAACTTATCTCTCAGTATTTTTGGTAATTTTATAAGAAACCTTTGATAAATTGATAGATTAAATATTATAAAAAAGAAGAAAAAATAAAATTTTGAATCTATAATTAGAAAGACTAGAAAATTTTTAAAAAGGTTTATTGTTATAGTAAGAGAGAAAAAGGATATAATAAAAGAGGTAAAGTTGAATTATCTATTTAACAAATGATATAGAGGGATATTTATTTTGTAACAGGATATAATAAAATTATAAAAAAATTTGAAATAAAAAGCCCATAGCATGTGACTTTAAGTATAATTTTTGGATTTCATGTAAAAAATATGTAACAAAATTGAAATATTTATAGAGGGGTATTACAGTCAACTCTATAGAAATTTTAATTTAATTTTATTTAAAATTGTGTAATTTTACTCTTGATTTCCATATTTTGGAAAAATATTTAACAAAATAGACAAAAATGACAAAATACTATTGACCAAAATATAAAAATGCCCTATAATGTCACTTATATTTCAAGTAACAATATTGTAATATTTTTACTTGGAATGATAAATAAAAAATAAGAAAAGAGGAGTATGTATGCTTAGATTACACTCATTTCTTCAAAGCATTTATAGTTTTCTACAGAACATTTCTAAGAGAATGTATCGAACCTGTGCGATTATTGCTACAGGAACTATAGTAGTATCTGTAATTGCCCTTAATGCGAATGGCTTCGGTGGAAGTGGAAAAAATCGTGTTTTTGCATTTCAGACGCAAGAAGCTCAAAGCAATCAAGAGGAAGAAGAAGAAATAGAAGCGGATACCAAAGCAAAAATACAGACAGAAATGCCCCAAGCGGATATAGATACGCAATCGATAACAACGGACGTGCCGGAAGCGACTCGTTTTGTAATTATCAGTGCTTATGCTCAATTCTATGTTTTTAAAGAACAACATGATAAAGAAGAACAAGCTAAAGCAGAAAAAGCGATAAGAGAAGAATTGATTTTAAAACAGGCAAAAGAAGAATTACAAAGGCAATTAGAAGCAGAACAAGAGCTTGCGAAAATAGAAGCAGAAGAATCAATGGAAACACAAGAAGCAGAACTAGCAGAGCCTGTCTTAATGACCAAACCAGCTATTTCAGTGAGCGATTATGAATATGATATACTGATTCATATTGTGGCAGCAGAAGCAGGAGGCTGCGATATGATAGGACAAATTTTGGTTGCAAATGTAGTTTTAAATAGGGTAAATGACGGCGCATTTCCAGATAGTATAGAAGCTGTTGTATACCAAAAAAATCAGTTCTCTCCTGTAGTCTATGGGACTTTATGGAAGACAAAAGTGACAGACACCACAAGAGAAGCGGTGAATCGAGCATTAGCAGGAGAAGATTATTCTAAAGGAGCTTTGTTCTTTTCCGCGCGAGCGCGTTTAGGAGATGAAAGTATGAGTTGGTTTGATAATAACTTGCATTGGCTTTTTGAACACGATGGACATGAATTTTATAAGTTCAAAGAATAAGTATCGAGCGCGCTTTTTATAAGAATAAAAACTATCATAGAATAGAAGATAATTTCTATTTTGTGATAGTTTTTTTGTGATTTTATATATTTTCTAAATAGGGACGCTCCGGCAAGGAAGTATTCCAGCGAAGCCGCGCTTTCGCTCCGTTCCAGACGTAGCGG
>CAJUHN010000138.1 GCA_910585935.1 uncultured Lachnospiraceae bacterium
AAGTTATCAAGGAGCTTGACTGCGATAAAGGCATTGGTTTGATAGAAAAAAAGCGCAGAGGGCTTGGTAAGCCGGATATTATTTATGTAAAGAATTTTGCGACAGTCTTGGACAAAAAGCCAGATGAAGCAGTTACAAACGCTGATAAAACCACAGAAGTTCAAAATTTGAACTTCAACAAGTTCAAAAATGATAGTTGTGGAAGTTCAGAAATGGAACTTGAAGAAGTTCAAAATTTAGACTTGCAGAAGTTCAGAAAACAGATTTGCAGAAGTTCAGAAATTGAACTTGCAGAAGTTCAAAAAACAGACTCTAATTATACTAATTATAATCAGACGGAGAAGAATTATACAGAAAAGAATTATACGAATAGGAGTGATACCAATCTTATCCATCAATCTGTAGGAAGTATGGATAGTGCAGGCACACAGGAAAAAGATGATAGAATGGATGTGATAGATGAAACAAACGCATATATGGCATTGATCCGTGACCATCTGGAATATGAACACCATATGAAATATGACCAGCATGAGGATAAGAAGAGGTATGAGGAAATCTACGAAACCGTTTGTGATGTGGTCTGTGTAAAACGTAAAACAATTCGTATCAATGGGGAAGATTACCCTTATGAGCTTGTAAAATCTCGGTTTTTGAAGCTGAACAGCAGTCATGTGGCATATGTTATGAATTGTATGAGGGAAACCGTTACAAAGATTGGCAACATCAGGTCATATCTGATTACAGCACTTTACAATGCTCCCTCAACCATGAACCATTATTATCAGCAGGAGGTACAGCATGATATGTATGGTGGAGGGTGGATAGAAAAAGGAATTACCTAATTAGCTTTATTCACGAAGGGAGAAAAAGAATGACAAAAATTATAGCAGTGATGAATGAAAAAGGTGGTGTGGGAAAGTCTGCTACTGCTACTACACTGGCTTATTTATTAGCAAAACGGGGAAAAAAGACCGCTTTGATTGATTTTGATGGGCAAGGACATTCCAGCATCATTTTTGGGGTAAAAAATATTAATAAGTTGGAAATAACCATTTATACTTTACTTCGCAAGATAATGGAGAACGAGCCTTTGCCTGAACCAGAAAGTTATATTTTGAAAACGAAGTGTGGAGTGGAAGTGATTCCTTCTAATTCTCAGCTTTTTACCTTGGAGCGGAATCTTTGTAATGTAGATTTTCGAGAACGAATCTTAGCACAATATGTTGATACGATAAAGGACACTTATGAATATATCATAATTGATTGTATGCCACAAATGGGAACACCTATGATTAATGTGATGATGTGTGCAGATAGTATTATTGTTCCTACACAGGCAGAGCTTTTGTCTACACAGGGAATCGCGGAACTTTTAAAGCACTATCAGATTATCCGAAAAAATAGTAATCATAGGCTTAAAATAGAGGGGATTCTGATTACAATGGATTCTCCGAATACGATTTTATCAACACAAGTACATAAGTTGATAGAACAGGGATTTGCTGGGTCAGTTCCCATTTTTAAAACGCATATTCCTCGCTCTATTAAAGTAGCAGAGGCAGTTTTATATCATAAAACGATTTGTGAATTTCTTCCGAATAATCCAGCAGCCATTGCTTATGAGCAGTTTGCAGATGAGCTTTTAAAAGTACAAGGAGAAATGGAGGTGTGTGCTGTTGGGTAAGCCAAAAATCCATTTAGAAGATTTTCAGGATATGCTGAACTTTGAATCAGAACAGGAAGAGGTTTCCTCTTTTACTTTTGGACAAAGTGGTGTGGTAGAATTAAAGTTTGATAACATGGAGGATTTTCCCAATCACAAGTTTAAGCAGTATGTTGGAAAACAGTTTGAGGATATGGTGGAAAGTATCCGTCAGTTTGGTATTTTGCAGCCACTTATTCTGTGGCATACAAAAGAAGGAAAGAATATTATTCTCAGTGGTCATAACCGTAAGAATTGTGCAAAGGCAGCAGGCTTGACAAGCAGTCCCGTTATTTTAAAAGATAATTTGACGTATGAAGATGCGGTTCTCATTGTCATGGAAACGAATCTACGCCAGCGTTCTTTTCACGATATGAGTCCATCGGAAAGGGCATATTGTCTGTTTGAACATTATAAGGCGATGAAGTCACAAGGAAGGCGGACGGACTTGTTAGAAGAAATAGAAAGATTGATGAATCCACAGAAATCGGAAGTTTTTACAACTTCTGCTGAAATCAGCAGAAGTTGTGGAAACCGCGAAAAACTGGCAAAACAGTACGATCTTACCAAGGATATGTTGGCAAAATATATTCGTATCGGAGAGTATTTGGATCTACCGCTTATGGAAAAGTTTGAGGAAGAACAAATTTCGATTTCTGTTGCGAATACCCTTTCTTTTGTGACAGATAAGGAAAAACAGGGAATGATCGCCGAACTGATGGAAAGAGAAAATTATAGGATAGATGGACAGAAAGCGGAGTTACTTCGCCGTTATTACGAAGCAGGAAAACTGACTGATGTAGTGATGATGCAGATTCTTTCCGGAGAAAAAACGAAAAAGCTAAAAAAGAATAAGTCTCAGCCTTTTCCTATTAAGTCTGCGGTTATTACAAAATATTTTAACGCTGGGCAGACGAAAAAGGAAATTGAGGAAACTATCGAGAAGGCATTAGACTTGTACTTTGAAAGTCGGAGTGGAGAAAGGGAGGTGACAACTTGAACAGAGCGACCAGTCTTTGTGACCTTTACCAAGCGGCGGTGCAGGAATATACTAGGACGCCAGAAGAATGGAAGGGTCTGCTGTCTTGTGTCGCACGTTTTTATAAGCGATCTTTTGATAATGCTGTATTGATTTATGCTCAGAAGCCAAATGCTACCCAGCTTGGAACTTTTGAAGAATGGCATGACAAGCGAATTGGGCGAAGGATTAATAAAGGAGCAAAAAGTATTGCTGTGCTAGAGATGAGAAATCCAACTGCCAGTATCAAATATCTGTTTGATTTTATGGATACCAACGGGAGCGTCCAGTCCTATCAGAATCTGCAAAGGTGTTTATGGGAGCTAGAAGGGCAATATCGCCCAGATATGATAAGGAAGTTTCATGAGAAATATAATACTTCTACGGTTCGTATAGAAGATAGTTTGTATGAGCTGGTGAATAGATATGTAGAAGAATGGCTTTTTCCTTATCTGGATCAACTGGAAGTGAGAGAGGAAAGTAGTCCTCTTTATGGGATGCCAGAAGAAGCCGTAAAAGCAGAGTTTGTAGAGTTGGTGACAGAAAGTGCAGCTTATACCATATTTTCTAAATGTGGAATTTCTACAGAAGGGTTAAAAGAAAACCGTTTTGAAAGTATCAGAAATTATAACAGCCTAGCTCTTTTTATGGCACTGGGAAATAGTACGGTTTCTATTGCAAGACCGATATTAAAAGAAATATATCAAGAAATTCAAAATATCAAAATGGAAAGGAGTAAAAGGTATGAGAACAGAACCGCTGATGAACTTTTCTTACAAACAGGACAAGAAGGGAAGGAATTATCCCGAAATACAGATTTCAGAGAACGCACAGAACGACAACCTGGTAGTGGGACAGTTTGGCAGTCTGTGGAAGAATTACATGATGGAACAATATCCATACCGTCTGTCGGAGCTAGTGGCACAGGGGAAGATCAACGAAGTCCTTCTGCAGGTGGACGAGGAAGCACAAGAAAAGAAAGAAGCACTCATTCAGAAAATTCTAGCTATTCGTCCGCTACCAGATACCGAGGATACAAGGAAGAGAGCCAGACACATGAATGGAATAACGAAGGAAGCGGAGGAAATCGTGATCCACGAAGTAGTTCTGAAAATCAGATAGAATCATCTTTACTAGGGATACCGTCGTCTATAGATGGATTAAAGCCATCTGTAGGCGACTTTTTTTCGGCTTCATCAAAAACGCCGAAAGAAGAAATTGTTTTACCAACGGAAGAGAGGACAGATATCTCCTCAAAAGTTGCCATTCAAGAGGAAGAAATGCTTGATGAGGAAGAAATTTCTGATCTCATAGATGTCATATTATGTGCAGATGATATTGAGCCAGAAACGTATCAATGGCTGTCAGAAATCCATAAGTTTTATCAGGAAGAACAGAAACAGACAACGAAGATAAAGAAGCTAAAAACATTTTATAAACATCTGGATCTAGATTATGTCACCAAAGATGGCAACTATTTTTTATATATAAAGGGGACGGAAGATGGATTAAATGTTACGATTGGAAAACAAGATTTTTTCTTTTCCTATGAGGAGCTTGTGAATCGGATCGATCAGTTGATGTTACTAGGAATTTATCCATTTCATGAGAAAGATGCTCCATTCGATGATTATGCCATTCCTGATGAAAGAGAGGAAGCACAACAAGCGAAAGAAACAATAGCCTCACAGGGAGCTTTTTCTGACAGTCAGCTTACTCTCTTTGAAATATTTCCACAATCTTTAACCAGTTATGAAGATAACAGCCATACAGATAGGGATTTTTTTCTCGAGGAAAGCAAGAAAGAACCGCAAAACATTTCTTTTCCAGATTCCCATCAAAAGAAAAGTGATCTGGATCTAGAACAAGAAAACAGGGAGCATGACTATACACAGAAAAAGGCTTTCCGTTATCATTTTTCGGAAGAACATCATTTGTATGATGGAGGAGCAAAAACAAAATGTCAGAATAATATAACAGCGATTCGTTTACTGAAAGAGTTGCAGTCACAGGGGCGTATGGCAACTGCAGAAGAACAGAGGATACTTGCTAAATTTGTGGGTTGGGGCGGTCTTGCCCATGCTCTGACACCGGGAAAAAGCGGTTGGGAAACACAATATGAAGAAATAAAATGTTTGCTGACAGAAAAGGAATTTCAAGCGGCACAGGAAAGCACGTTGACGGCTTATTATACAGAGCAAAGTGTGATACGCCATATTTATCATGCATTAGAACAGTTCGGTTTTAAGGGAGGTAATCTCTTAGATCCGGCTATGGCGACAGGAAATTTCTTTTCTGTTCTGCCACAGAGTATGGAGGATTCTAACCTATATGGGGTGGAATTAGAACCCATTTCTGGGAATATTGCAAAACAGCTTTACCCTGATGCTCAAATAGAGGTTACTGGTTTTGAAAATACTTGTTATCCAGATCAGTTTTTTGATGTAGTAATCGGGAATATTCCGTTTCACTCTATTAGTGTAGATGATCCCAAATATAACCGTTATCATTTCCACATTCACGATTATTTTCTGGCAAAGTCATTAGATAAAACCAGACCAGGCGGTATTTTAGCTATGATTACTTCCAAGTATACGATGGATAAAGCCAATCCCACTATCCGCAAATATCTGGCACAGAGAGCAGAACTCATGGGTGCAATCCGGCTTCCGAATAATACATTTAAACAGGTAGCAGGAACAGAAGCTACCACAGATATTCTTTTTTTAAAAAAAAGAGAACGGGAGATTGTGCCAGAGGAAGAACATAATTCCTGGCTGTCTGTAGAGAAAAATGCAGAGGGTATTCCTATGAACCGCTATTTTATCGAACACCCAGAAATGGTGTTAGGGGAAATGGTATGGGACGAGAGTATGTTTGGAAATGAAAAAACGACCGCCTGCCACCCGATTCCTGGAGAGAACTTACTAGAGCGGCTGGAACAGGCAATCCGCCATCTGAATGGCGAATATTTAGAACCAGAGCAGGGAGAATTTTTTTCTAAGGAAGGCATTTCATTTCAGGAAAGATCTCTTCCGGCAGACCCTCATGTGCGCAATTTCTCCTATACATTTGTCGGAAATGACCTTTATTATCGAGAACATTCTCGTATGTATCCACAGGATATCACTGGAAAAAAAGCAGAACGTATCAAAGGTCAACTCCATATTACACAGGCGGTCCGCAGCCTGATTGATTTTCAGAATCAGAAGAATGATTCCCTGTCCCCGGCAGAGTATGAGAGGATATTACAGACCTATCTTGTTAAGCTAAATACCATCTATGATGATTTTATAAAGAAATATGGTTATCTTAATTCCTATGCCAATGTAATTGCTTTTTCAAAAGATGCCAATGCCCCACTTCTTCGTTCGATAGAAAAGGAAAGAAAAAAAGAAAAAGGCGTGTATGATAAAACGGCGATCTTCTATAAGGCGACAATCCGCCCTAAGAGAATGCCAAAAGTCGTATATTCGGCAGAGGAAGCTCTTAAAGTATCTTTCAATGTAAAAGGTAAAATAGATCTGGATTATATGGTATGGCTGTATCAAAAACCAGATCACCGCAAAGTAACCAAAGAGGAAATGATAGAAGAATTAGGAGATAACATTTACCAGAATCCTTCAAAATATACCGGAGATCCTTATACTGGCTGGGAAACGGCAGGAGAATATTTGAGTGGTTATGTGAAAGATAAGTTAGCAGAAGCTATTCTAAAGGCAGAAGAAGAGCCAGAACGGTTTTCCCGAAATGTAGAAGCACTTCGGAGTGTCCAGCCAATTCCTCTGACCCCACAAGAAATTCGTTTTTCGTTGGGAACACCTTGGATACCTTTAGAAGTTTATCAGGATTTTATGTATGAAACTTTTAAAACACGACATAGCAGTAAAATCGGGCGTTATGCTACAGCACTAGAATTTTCTAAGTATAGCGGCACATATTTTATTGCGAATAAAGGAAGTGAGAAAAATTCTGTTACCGCTAACCAGATTTTTGGAACAGAACGAATGAACGCTTATGAAATATTAGAAGCATCTTTGAATCTGCGGTTTGTAGAGGTGAGAGATAGGGTGGAGTACACCGATCCAAATACAGGAGAAGACAAGGTAAAATATGTTTTAAATAAAAAGGAAACGATTCTTGCCCGTGAGAAGCAGGCACAGATAAAAGCAGAGTTTGAGCGATGGTTATTTGCTGATCCAGAACGGGGAGAAAGGCTTACAAAATTGTATAATGACAGATTTAATAATATTCGTCCTCGAAAATATGATGGTTCTAATCTTATCCTGCCAGATTTATCAGAGGATATTCAGTTACGCCCTCATCAGCTAGATGTGATAGCACATGGCTTGTATGGCGACGGAAATCTTCTTATGGCTCATGAGGTAGGTGCTGGAAAAACATATGCCGCAATTGTTCTTTCTCATGAACTGAAACGGTTAGGAAAAGTAAATAAACCGCTGATTGCTGTTCCGAATCATTTAGTCGGGCAGTGGTCGGACGCTTATCTGGAGCTTTACCCCAATGCAAACATATTAGTTGCTGGAAAAAAAGATTTTGAGAAGCAGAACCGCCGCCGTTTTGTCAGCCGAATCGCTACAGGGGATTATGACTGTATCATTATGGCACACTCTAGTTTTGAACTTATCGGATTATCCAGAGAACGGCAGCTTGCAGCGATGAAAACAGAGATAGATGCGATTACGGAAACCATTAACGAGCAGAAATTTCGTTATGGAAAAGACTGGACACTCAAACAGATGCAGATTTTTCGCAAGAATCTACAATTTCGTTTTGATCAGCTCTTTAAAGCAGAGAAAAAAGATGAAGGGATTAATTTTGAGGAATTAGGTGTAGATGCCTTAATCGTAGATGAGGCTCATGCCTACAAAAATAATTTTTCCTATACGAAAATGAGGAATGTGGCAGGGATCAGCGGACAGAACAGTCAGCGAGCGATGGATATGCATCAAAAATGCCAATATATCAATGAAATCGGAAATGGAAAAGGTGTTATTTATCTGACCGGAACTCCCGTTTCTAACTCTATGACAGAGTTATATGTTATGCAAAAAACATTACAGCCACAGGAATTAGAACGCCGAGGGCTTTTGATGTTCGATGCATGGGCTGGAACTTTTGGCAAAGTTACCTCTTCATTGGAAATTAAACCAGAAGGAAATGGATACCAAATGAAAAATCGTTTTTCACAGTTTCATAATCTGCCAGAATTAATGCTTATGTTTTCCATGATTGCAGACATTAAAACAGCAGATATGTTAGACCTGCCTACCCCAAAAATAAAAACGGGTGCTCCACAGGTCATCAAGTCGGTCTGTACTCCTGAACAAAAGCGTATAGTTATGGAACTGGCGGAACGTGCAGAGGCTATCCGAAATGGCGAGGTAGATAGCACAGAAGATAATTTTTTGAAATTGACTCAGGAAGCCCGTCTGCTTTCTATTGATCCAAGAGCGATTGACCCACAGTTTCCAGATGATTCTCAAACGAAACTGAATCTATGTGCAGATAAAGTAGCAAGCATTTATCACGAAACAGAAGAGAAAAAACTGACACAGCTTATCTTCTGCGATCAAGGAACGCCGAAATATGATGGCAGTTTCAATTTCTATGAGGCGATGAAAGAGGCATTGATGAAAAAGAACGTAAAGTCAGAAGAGGTAGTATTTATCCACGATACAAAAACTGATGTACAGAGAGAACAATTATTTGATAAGGTCAAAAAAGGTGAAATCCGTATTTTAATGGGGAGTACAGAGAAGATGGGAACAGGAATGAATGTGCAGGAAAAGTTGATCGCTCTTCATCATCTGGACGTGCCTTGGCGTCCTGCCGATCTCACTCAGCGCAATGGACGTATTTTACGACAGGGAAATGAGAATGAAGAAATTTCTATTTTTAATTATATTACAGAGAATACGTTTGACAGCTATCTTTGGCAGATTTTAGAACAAAAGCAACGGTATATCAGTCAGATTATGACAGGGCGTTCAGCTCTTCGTACTTGCGAAGATTTAGATGAAACCGTCTTACAATATGCGGAATTTAAGGCACTAGCTGCTTCTGATCCAAGAGTGAAAGAGAAAATGGAAACAGATAATGAGATTAACCGTCTGACGATTTTGAAATCTTCATGGCAGACGCAACAAAACGACCTACATAAAAAAATCAGCCATGATTATCCCGTTCAAATTGCGAGAAAAGAACGGGAAATTCATATGATACAAGAAGATATCACAATGTTTCAACGGAATAAACCAAAGAATTTTCAGATGGTGATAGAGGGCAGAGTTTACGAAGAAAGAACGAAAGCAGCAGAACATTTTATGGTGGAATCTCATAAGTTGGGACAGAATACAGGAAACAGTCTTGATATAGGAAACTATGCAGGGTTTTCGATACAGCTTGTACGAAAAATGGGAGGAGAGATTGCCATTCATCTATGTGGAAAAAGAATTTATCAGACCGATTATGGAGATTCCGAATTAGGGAATATTACTCGGATCATAAACCTTACAGAAAGAATAGTTACCGATATAGAACAGGAAAAGGAAGAGCTTGTTCATTTAAAACAACAATTAATAGATGCGAAGGCAGAGAGAGGGAAACCGTTTCCTGATGAAGAGAGGCTATTAAAACTACAAAAGAAAAAAGTACAGCTTGACCTCACTTTAGAATTTAAAGAAAATGGTGAGGATATTATGATAGCAGATGGTGCGGAAGAAATACAGGAGCAGTGTAAAAAAAATCAGGACAATATTTATGAGAAGGAAAACGAGATAGAACGATAGAAGATAAGCAAAATAATGTATAAAAAAGTTAGAAAAATGGAGAAGAAATGATGACCAAAGGTTCGCGTAAGGCAAGGATGCCTATTCCAACGAAGCCGCGCTCTCGCTCCGTTCCAGACGTAGTGGTACTAAATTCGCCAAACCTTTACAGGTTGGCTTATTAAGTACCAACGTCTTCCAAGGGGCTTCTTTTGGAATAGGCATCCTTTTCTTACGCTAGTTTATGGAATAGGCGAGTTTGATTATGATAAAGGATAGCATTTACTTAAAAATTTATAAGAATAAAAAATGGTTTTTTTAGTCAATACGATATATTTTCAAAATTTTCCTAGAATAGTCAACAACTTAGTGAAGGCGAGGAAGTATTCTAAAAGAAGCCCCTTGGAAGACGTTGGTACTTAATGAGCGGTGCGGTGACGTACCGAGAATTTAGTACCGCTACGTCTGGAACGGAGCGAGAGCGCGGCTTCGTTGGA
>CAJUHN010000139.1 GCA_910585935.1 uncultured Lachnospiraceae bacterium
ACGTCTGGAACGGAGCGAGAGCGCGGCTTCGTTGGAATACTTCCTTGCCGTAGCGCCCCCTTTTGACTTTTCAGTAAATAGAACAATAACTATTCCTTTTTGAGTTTTGCAATCACCTATATTATTTTCAGTATATCCGAAATATTTCTATATAGGGATTATAGTTATATACTTATAAAATTTTTATCGAAATAAAATTAATTTAAAAGAAAGACTCCAGAACAAGAGAGATGTTCTAGAGTCTTTATATATTTTTAGGCAAAGAAATTTTAGTTTAATATAAAATAATATTTAAAAATTAAGAAATTTTATTTACCGTAGTATGCTCTCAAGTACATTTCTTTGATTTCACTCATTAATGGATAACGAGGATTTGCGCCTGTACATTGGTCATCGAAAGCTTGCTCAACCATTGCATCTAAGTTATCTAAGAAATATTTTTCATCAATACCATATTCAGCGATTGTCTTCTTAATACCTACAGCAGCTTTTAATTCTTCAATCTTTTCGATTAATTTCTTAACTGCTTCTGCATCATCTTTGGCTTGGATACCGCAGAAACGAGCACATTCAGCATAACGAGCCTGTGTATGAGGATATTGATATTGAGAGAATGTTCCCATCTTTGTTGGAGCTTCTGCAGAGTTAAATTCTACTACTAAGCTGATTAAAAGAGCGTTTGCAACACCATGTGGTAAATGATGGAAAGCACCTAATTTATGAGCCATAGAGTGACAAACTCCTAAGAAAGCATTTGCGAATGCCATACCTGCCATACAAGAAGCATCTGCCATTTTATTTCTAGCTTCTACGTTTGTTCCATCGTTATAAGCGATTGGTAAGTAATCAAATACATTCTTCATAGCTTTTAAAGCAAGACCATCTGTATAGTCTGTAGCCATAACAGATGCATATGCTTCTAATGCATGGGTTAATACGTCAACACCGGAAGCGCTGGTCAAACCTTTTGGCTGGCTCATCATATTGTCTGTATCAATAATCGCCATATTCGGCAATAATTCATAATCAGCTAATGGATATTTCACACCTGTTTCCTGATCTGTAATAACTGCAAATGGTGTTACTTCAGAACCAGTACCAGAAGAAGTAGGGATAGCTACAAAGTAAGCTTTTTCTCCCATCTTAGGGAATGTGTAAACTCTCTTACGGATATCCACAAAACGCATTGCCATATCTGAGAAATTTACTTCTGGATGTTCATACATTACCCACATAATCTTACCAGCATCCATTGCAGAACCACCGCCTAATGCTAAAATAACATCAGGTTCAAATGCTTTCATAGCTTTTGCACCTTCCTGAGCATTTGCTAGAGTAGGATCAGGCTGTACATCAGAAAATACAGTGTATACAATACCGAGTTCATCTAATTTATCTGTGATAGGTTTTGTATAACCATTCTTATATAAGAAAGAGTCAGTTACAAGAAAAGCTCTTTTCTTTCCTAAAACATCTCTTAATTCATTGAGCGCTACAGGTAGACAACCTTTTTTGAAGTAAACCTTTTGAGGTGTTCTGAACCAAAGCATATTTTCTCTCCTTTCGGCAACGGTTTTAATATTTAATAAATGTTTTACTCCAACATTTTCAGAAACAGAGTTTCCGCCCCAAGAACCACAGCCAAGGGTTAAAGATGGAGTTAATTTAAAATTATAAAGATCACCGATACCGCCATGAGAAGAAGGTGTATTTACTAAAATACGGCAAGTTTTCATAGCTGCTGCATGTTTCGCCATCTTTTCTTTTTCATTTACATTGATGTAAAGAGAAGAAGTATGACCATAACCACCATCTGCTACCAATCTTTCCGCTTTTGCAATCGCTTCATCAAATGTTTTTGCTTTATACATCGCTAAAACAGGAGATAATTTCTCATGAGCAAATTCTTCTGAAATATCTACTGATTCTACTTCTCCGATGATAATCTTTGTATTTTCTGGAACATCTACACCAGCTAATTTCGCAATAGTGTGAGCACTCTGACCAACGATTTTAGCATTTAATCCGCCATTAATAATAATAGTTTTACGAACTTTTTCGATTTCATCTGGTTTTAAGAAATAACATCCTCTGATTTGGAACTCTTGTTTCACTTCATTATAAACATTTTCTAAAACAGTTACAGATTGTTCAGAAGCACAAATCATACCATTATCGAAAGTTTTAGAATGAATGATAGAGCTGACAGCCATTTTGACATCTGCAGTGTCATCAATAATAACAGGAGTATTACCAGCACCAACGCCTAATGCAGGTTTTCCAGAAGAATAAGCAGCTTTTACCATTCCCGGACCACCAGTAGCTAAAATGATATCTGCACCTTTCATAACTTCATTGGTTAATTCTAGAGATGGAACATCAATCCAACTGATAATTCCTTCTGGTGCACCAGCTTTTACAGCGGCTTCTAAAACAACTTTTGCGGCTGCAATAGTACAATTCTTTGCACGAGGATGTGGGGAAATGATAATAGCATTTCTAGTCTTCAATGCGATTAAAGTTTTGAAGATTGCAGTAGAAGTAGGATTTGTAGTCGGAATAACGGCTGCAATTAAACCGATAGGTTCTGCTACTTTTTTGATACCAAATGCAGGATCTTCTTCTAATACACCGCAAGTTTTTGTATGTTTATAAGTATTATAAATGTATTCTGCTGCGTAATGATTTTTGATAACTTTATCTTCTACAACGCCCATTCCTGTTTCTTCTACAGCCATTTTAGCTAATGGGATACGTTGTTGATTAGCTGCTACAGAAGCGGCATAAAAGATTTTATCAACTTGTTCTTGAGTGAAGGTTGCGAAAACTCTTTGAGCTTCTCTCATCGCTTCCATTTTTTCTAACAAAGCATCTACGTTATCAATAATTGTAGGGATTACTGTTTCTTTCTTTGCCATTGAATTTGCCTCCTAATCGTGTATCTTCACTGATTGATAATGTTTTAACGATTTCATTATAAACTATTGTTAAAATATTGTCAATATAAAAATAATGAAATTTGGAAAGATTTTAAAAGTTTTTGAAGTATTCATAGAATAGGGAGTTTCCGCACAGAGAAGCAAGTATTCCAACGAAACCGCGCTTTCGCTCCGTTCCAGACGTAATGGACGCTAAATTCGCAGCCCTTGACAGGACTGCTTATTAAGCGCCAACGTCTTCCAAGGGGTTTCTTTCGGAATACTTGCTTCTCTGTGCTAGTTTGTTGGCTATTCTGAAATAGAAATTTTTGTTGTCTGCAATGTTTATAAAAGAATAAGAAAGTATAATAGAGTTAAAATCCTCGTCATAGGGCAAGGACTTTAGTTAAACGTATAAATTCAAGTTTAAAATAAAGGAAAATAGAAATACGTTTTATATATATAAGTTTTAGACAGAAGTAGAGAAAAAAATAACTTTTAGCAAGCATATCTTATGATATTTTAGCAGTATATTAAGTCTACTAACTTTAGATGGTAAGAGTTTAGTTTTAGAAGGCGTTAAATAATCATTATAGTTTAGGAGTATATGTAAATACATCTTGCTTTATAAACTCGTCCATAACACCGAATTAGCGGAGGAAAGTACCTATTCCAAAAGAAACCCCTTGGAAGACGTTGGCGCTTAATGAGCAGTCCTGTCAGGGGCTGCGAATTTAGCGTCCGTTACGTCTGGAACGGAGCGGGAGCGCGGTTTCGTTGGAATAGGTACTTTCCGGAGCGACCCCTTAAAGTTTCTCATCGAAAGTTTGAATAAAAATGTTGTAAAATTAGGAGATATGCTTTAAAATAAAGACAACAATATAGTACTTGGCATCCAATAGAAGAAGTGAGGTGAAAAAAGATGCATGAATATTTACGCTCCATTGGTTTTAAGGGTATTTTAAAAAAGGCGGATTTAAAGGAGTTACTATATGAAGTGATCGAATATCCAGATGAACAAAAGATTGTAAAAAATGAAATAAAAAAAGAAAATATAGTAGAATTAAAAAAAGAATTTGTGTGTGGAATGGGAATTATCGTTCGTGGTTATTATACGGAAGAGGGAAATTTTGAAAAGGAATATTATTTTCCTTATATAGAAGGCAGCGGAGGAGCGGTGGAAGAGGAAACTACAGTAGCAAGACATAGTTCTCAGGAATCATTTGCAGGAGTGTGTGAAGACAGTCGTTCGGGTGTTACGATTATATACTATTTGCAAAATGGGCTGGAATACTTAGAAAAGGTAGTATTGACAAATAGAAATAAGACATATTTTAGAGGAAATGTTCAACTGTCTGCATTATCGATTTCTGGAATGATATTATTTCCTATTAATAAGAACAAAAAGCAGATTGAGAGATATAAGAAGGAAGATCAATATCGCAGAAAACTTCTTTCTGCTGCTAAAATGGGAGATGAAACGGCGATTGAAAGTCTTACGATAGAAGATATCGATACTTACTCTAAGATTTCGAGAAGAATTAGAAGAGAAGATGTGTTCACAATTGTGGATTCTTGTTTTATGCCATACGGAGTAGAGTGTGATCAGTATTCTGTAATGGGAGATATTTTAGAGGTGAAAAGTGGAATTAATCATTATACAGGGGAATTGGTGTATAATTTGTTGATAGAGTGTAATGAATTTAAGATGAATGTGGGAATTAATAGAGAAGATTTGGTGGGAGAACCTTCTGTAGGAATGAGATTTAAGGGAGCTATTTGGTTAATGGGGAAAATAAGTTTTCAGAATTAGTTTTTTTTGTAGTAAAGTATATGGGAATGAGATGGTTTTATGGAATAAAGGAGTGGAGCGTTTATGTTCTGTTCCTTTTTTGCTGAGGAGAGATGAAAAGTGGATTGGAGAGGGAATGAAGGTGAATGTTTTGAAGAAAATATTGGTTATTGATGACGATATCTATATTGGGAATATGCTTGAGGAGATACTTACGAAAGAAGGGTATGGTGTTTCGCGCGCCTATTCGGGGACAGAGGCGATACTTGTTCTTTCTCAGATAAGACCAGATCTTGTGTTGCTGGATTTGATGCTGCCGGGGTTGAATGGGGAGGAAGTGCTTCCTGAGATAAAAGGGATTCCTGTTATTATAATGAGTGCGAAGGTGGATATTGATAATAAGGTTAATTTATTGCTTGGCGGTGCTGTGGATTATGTTACAAAGCCTTTTCATATAAAAGAATTGTTGGCAAGAATCGCGGTGCAATTTCGTAATTTGGCAGGGAGTGGTACAGATTCTATTTCTATGTTGACTTTTCAGGATATAGTGCTTTATATGGATTCGCATATAGTGACGATTCATGATAGAGAGGTAAAGCTGACTAGGACAGAATATGCTATTTTGAAATTATTGATGCAGAATCCATCTCAGGTGATTACAAAATCATCTCTGTTAGATCGTATCAGTGAGGATACTCCTGACTGCACAGAGAGTTCTTTGAAAATGCATATCAGTAATTTGCGAAAAAAACTTCGTGAGATAGATGATAGGGATTATATTGAAGCGGTTTGGGGGATTGGATTTAAGATGAGAACAGAATAATCTTTACTATTTCTTTATTGTTTTCTTTACTGGTTTCTTTACTATTCTTGGATAAAATATCAGCATCAGATATAAGGAGGTAAATGTTATGGACTATGTTCTTAAGACAAATGCTTTGAGTAAGAGCTATGGACATTTTAAAGCGTTAAATGGACTATCTATGAATGTTCCCAAGGGAGCGATCTATGGTTTTGTTGGGAAAAATGGTGCTGGAAAGACAACTCTGATTCGATTGATATGTGGGCTTCAAAATCCTTCTTCTGGAGATTATATGCTGTATGGAAGAAAGAATATGGAAAAGGAGATTGTGAAATCACGAAGAAGAATGGGAGCAGTGGTGGAAACTCCATCTATTTATCTGGATATGACAGCAGAGGAAAATTTGAAACATCAATATCGTATTTTGGGGCTTCCATCTTTTGATGGGATGCATGAAATTTTGGAGTTGGTGGGACTCGATGATACAGGGAAAAAGAAAGCGAGAAATTTTTCTCTTGGTATGCGCCAGAGATTGGGAATCGCGATAGCGCTTGTGGGAGATCCCGATTTTTTAGTATTAGATGAGCCAGTAAATGGGCTTGATCCTCAGGGGATTATTGAAATAAGGGAATTGATTTTAAAATTAAATCGTGAGAGGCAAATTACAGTTTTGATTTCAAGCCATATTCTTGACGAACTTTCTAAACTTGCCACGTATTATGGATTTATTGATAATGGATCTATTGTAAAAGAAGTGAGTGCAGCGGAATTAGAAAAAACTTGCAGAAAATGTGTTCATATGGAAGTGAGTGATACAAAAGTATTGGCTCGTGTGCTGGATAAAATGAAAGTGGAATATAAGATTTTTTCTGATACAGAGGCAGATGTATTTGCAAAGATTAAAATATCACAATTAACATTGGAATTATCTAAGGTGAATTGTGAGGTGATTTCTATGCAGGAAAAAGATGAGAGTCTGGAAAGTTATTATATCAGTCTTGTTGGAGGTGGCAAAAATGAGTAGGTTGTTATCAGCAGGTTTTTCACGATTGAAACGGGATAAAGTATTTTGGATCAGTATGTTAGTGATGTTGATTTATTCTGTTCTTTGTATGCTCAATGGCTGCAGGCAGGCTACTTCAGATGTCATGTCTGAGTATCAGTATAGTTTAGATCAGTATTATTTTCATTATGCGTTGTCAATAGGGTTATTTTGTGCGGTGTTTATGAGTTTATTTTTAGGTACAGAGTATAGTGATGGGGGTATCAGAAATAAACTTGTGATAGGACATACTCGCTTTCATATTTATTTTTCAAATCTGATCATTAATTTTTCTGCTACATGTTTGATGATGTTGGTTTGGCTGATCGGTGGATTAATAGGTATTCCAACACTTGGGTTATGGAAAATGGGTATGGGGTTGGTGATTTTTTTATCGATCAGTGTTTTGTTTGTAGCAGCTTTTTCTGCGATTTTCACTTTTATTGGAATGATTTGTTCTAATAAAGCTATATCCGCGGTTTTGTGTATTTTGGTATTTTTAGGTTTCACAATTTTCACAAGTATGATTTATAATGCATTATCTCAGCCGGAATTGAGTAGTGGTATTGTGCTTACTGCGGAAGGGATGCAAATGACTGATCCGACACCGAATCCAAATTATGTTCGTGGGGTATGGAGAGATATATATCAGTTTATCATAGACTTTTTGCCAACAGGGCAGGGGATTCAAATGGTTGAATTAAATATTGCACATCCTATATGTATGGGTTTGTCATCGGTATTTATTACGATTGTTGTTACATTAGGAGGTATTATCGTATTTAATAAAAAAGATTTAAAGTAGAGGGGTTTATAATGGAAGATTGGTTATGGGTGATCATCGGCATTTTGGTTTTTATGATGGGTATTTTAGTTGTGAAACTATATTTGTTACAAAAAGCTGCAAGAGAAATAAAAGAGGCTTTTGTCGATAGACTCATAACCGACACGAATATATTGATTGATATTTCTTCTCATGATAGGTATATGCGTGAGTTGGCGAATACAATTAATATACAACTTCGTAAATTACGCGCTGACCGACATCGCTTTCAACAGGGAGATATGGAACTTAAAAATGCGGTTTCTAATATCTCCCATGATCTGCGAACTCCTTTGACTGCGATTTGTGGATATCTAGATTTGCTTGAACAGGAAGAGAAGTCAATAACAGTGGAACGCTATATTGAAGTGATCAGAAATCGAACGGAAATTTTAAAACAGTTGACAGAGGAACTTTTTCGATATTCTGTTATCCTTACAACAGAAAATGATATGATAAGGGAGGCGGTTGAGATCAATCGGGTGTTGGAGGAGAGTATAGCGGCATTTTATGTGGCTTTGAATGAGAGGAGGATTATTCCAAATATTGAAATGCCTGAAAATAAAGTGATCTGTTATCTTGATAGTTCTGCTTTAGCTCGTGTATTTTCTAATCTTTTGAATAATGCAATAAAATATAGTGATGGTGATTTGGATATTATTTTGTCAGAAACAGGGGAAATTATTTTTGCCAATACAGCATCTGGATTGAATGAGGTGCAGGTAGGGAAGTTGTTTGATCGTTTTTATACAGTAGAAGCTGCACGAAAGTCAACAGGTTTAGGATTAGCGATTGCAAAGACTTTAGTAGAACAGATGAATGGAACGATATCAGCAAAATATGAGAAGCATAGATTGAGTATTTGTATTCTGTTTTCAGACGTTTATAATTAAAGAAATAGTAAGTTTTTTATGTATGAAAGGGATAATAAAAGTAGTAAGATTAGAAAACAAAGGAATAGTAAATTAAAGTTTGTATTTTTTTAGAGTTATCTTCTTTGAAATATTATCGACATTTTTTAATTTTACTTAAAATTTATTTATTGATAATTTTATACATTTATAATATAATAATTAAGGAATTATTATATTATAAATGTAATGATACAAATTATTTTTTATATTATTGTTACTGAATTAGATTGAGATAAAACGATAAAAAATAAATTGATTGAAAAAAATATATAGAAGAAAAAGATTATATATTTTTTAAAGAAGAAAATAATTATATAAAAAGTATATTTGATTAATCTATATAATAGATTATTAATATAATTTCGCAGAGCATACTTTTTATGTATGGATTCTCCTTTGTTATAAAGCTACTTTTACATTTATCTTAATTCTTGATATTATTAGGAAAAAGACCAGCCCAAATAGATATATTATGCAGTTTTGAATGATTTTCTGTCAATACCGATTTTAACAATAATGGCACAAAAATCAGTTATATAAATGCCGCTTAACTGTTCTAACTGCAAAGAAAATGGAAATATATCTTTTTCAAAACAGATTACGATTACTAAAAGATGCTGTTTTAAGAAATCGTAATAGTTCATAAGAATCTTTAGAAATGATTTTTGATACCCATATAAGGTTTTATTTACGAATATGAAGATTTCATATGATTTCTAGCTTTCGTTTTCAGATAGGAGTCTAAAGAGGTTTTGTGAATTGGATCATGTTTCATAAGGGGTAAGATGATATTTGTGCCTGAAGTGCTAAAAATATCAAAAATAAAAGAAAATAGATGGAAACCAGAAATTTGTAAAAATTTTTCAATTCTGTTCTTTTGGGATATAATATTCCAGATAATGTTATTGTAGTAATGGTTTAAATCATAAAGTTTCCCAGATTCTATCTTTTGGAATGAAATTGTCATTTAGAAGTCCAACGCGAAGTAAGGTGAAAATCTACTAAGGTTCGATCAAATTTAATCCTGCCTAAGACTATTATAAAGAAAAATTAGAAGAATAAGAAAGATATAAAATAAAAAGAAATAATATATTAGAAAAATTTGTTTAGTAGATATGAAAATAGTATAAGTAGGCGATACGTTGCTAGTTTAAATAAAGACTAGACCATAATATTTAAAAAAGTATTATAAGAACTATTCATTCGATAAGTCAAATGAGGGAGTAGTGACCTAAAAGGCTTGTTCTAATACTCCGCTATGCAGGTTAATAGTAAGATTAGTTTGTGTAAGAGTGCGGTGAAATCGGTTGAAACTTACCCTAAAGACTTTCAAATAGAAATAGGAAAACTAAGCCAGAGGTGTCTAAGTAAGCATAGACTGGGAGGTTATAAATGACTCATAGTGAGAATAATTGTGAGAAGCAAACTGACAAATGTTCCGAATGTACGACTCTAAAAATAAGACTTATTGAAAAGTAAGTCAGCATGAAATATGTGGTTTCTGAGAGTGAGTAAAATTATTTGTTATAGGGCGAATGTTGCTAGTTTAAATAAATAAAGGCTAGCCCATAATATTTAATTATTATGAGAACTATTCATTCGACAGGTCAAATGAGGAAGTAGTGACCCAAAAAAGGGCTTGCTCTAATACTTCGCCATGCAGACTGATAGTAAGGTTAGTTTGTGTGAGAGCGCGGTGAAGTCGGTTGAAACTTATC
>CAJUHN010000140.1 GCA_910585935.1 uncultured Lachnospiraceae bacterium
GTTTTGTTGGAATAGAAATGCCTGTCCTGCGCGAACCTTTGGTCAGAATGTCTTTTTTATGTATTATTTGCTTAAGTTCAATGGGGACTGCTAAGGCAGTCCTCTTTTATACTTGAAGATAAGGAATGAAAAATTTAGTGTACTGTTAAAAGATATGAAGGAGTGAAAAGCTGTATGCAGTTTGGATTTATCGGAATTAATTATAAAAATGCACCGCTTGCAGTGAGAGATAAAACATCTTTTACGGATGTGAAGAAAATGGAGTTTTTTCAGAAGGTGGAGAAGGTGGGAGTTGAGCAGTGTATGGTTCTTTCTACTTGTAATCGAAGTGAAGTTTATTTCTTTTTTAGGGAGAAAGTAGAGTTTGCTAAGGTGCAGCAGATTTATGAGGAAATGTTTCAGGAAATTGTGTTAAAGGAATATTTGGTACAGCTTGTAGGAGAGGAAGCCATTGCTTATTTATTTCGCATTGCGGCAGGGTTGGAATCATTGGTGCTTGGAGAAGATCAGATATTGGGACAGGTAAAGGATGCATTAGATTTTTCTCGAATAATGGGATATAGTAAGAAAGAGCTAAATAAGGTGGTGCGTGATGCTGTGACCTGTGCAAAGCGTATTAAGACAGAATTGAAAATAAGTGAAAAGCCTTTGTCTGTCAGTTATATCGGAATACAGAAATTAGATGAGTGCTGTGGGATTCGAGGGAAAAGAGTGTTGTTAATTGGAAGTGGAAAAACGGCTGTACTCGCTTTAAAATATCTCTATGAATATCAAGTGGGACAGGTAATTGTATGCAGTAGAACACTAGCTCATGCAGCGAAGTTGCAAGAGGAATTTACAAATCTTTTGGTGCTTCCTTATGAGGAGCGTTATAAGGTGATGGGAGAGTGTGATATGGTGGTTTCGGCAACATCATCTCCACATCTTGTGGTGAAACAGGAATGTTTTAAACCCATGAGGGCTATTGTTTTTCTGGATTTGGCAGCTCCAAGGGATGTGGATACAGCATTGGAGAAAGATTCTAAGGTTCGGCTGATTAATTTAGATACGTTGCAGGAGATTGTAAAGGAGAATCGTTTGGAACGGGAGTGTCTTGTGAGGGAGAGTCAGAGTATGATTGCAGAGGATTTGCGGGAAACTTGTACTTGGCTTATGCAGAGTCGTATGGATTCTACGATTGCATCTTTACAACAGAGATGTAGTGAGATTGTAGAGGATAGTTATGAATATCTTGATCGAAAGTTGAAGCTTGATCAGAGAGAAAAGAAGATATTATATAAGGTGTTAAATGCTTCTTTACAGAGGCTTTTGCGTGAACCGATTCAGGAATTGAAACAGATTGAAACAAGAGAAGAACAAAATAAATATCAAGAATTTGTGAAAAAGCTGTTCCAGATTTAGTGGTCATAAAGAGAGAAATGTTCTTATTTAACATAAAATATCAAGAATTCCCCTATTTCTCTAAATGGTGGGATGAATTGCATATCCTACGACAGTGTTGGATGGGTATCTTCTCACTGACATGAGGTAAATCCTTGCAATCGTAGGATACTGTCGTACTTCGGAAATTACCGAGCGTGGATTGAAACAAAGAAAGAGGGCAGAGAAATATGAAATATATGATTGGAACAAGAGGGTCTAAGCTTGCTTTGGCACAGGCAAAAGATGTTTGTTTTAGGTTGCAGAAGGCATATCCAGAACATAGTTTTGAATGTAAGGTGATTCAGACAAAGGGAGATCAGATTCAGAATAAACCTTTAGACCAGATAGGAGATAAGGGGGTGTTTGTGAAGGAAATTGAAAATCAGATTCTTTCAGGGGAAGTGCAGATTGGGGTACACAGTATGAAAGATATGCCTGCTCATCCGGCAGAGGGACTCATTTTTACAAAGGCATGGAAGAGGGAAGATCCGAGAGATGTGTTGATTTTACGAGAAAAGGGAGCATTATCGGAATTGCCGCAGGGAGCAGTGATCGGAACGGGAAGCCGTCGGAGAGAGTATCAGTTAAAACGGATAAGACCAGATTTAAAGGTTGTGAATATTCGAGGTAATGTAGATACTAGGCTGCGCAAGATGGAGGAGCAGAAGTTAGATGGTATTGTGCTTGCGGCAGCAGGACTGCATCGTTTAGGAATGGAAGATAGGATTACTCAGTATTTGGAGATAGAACAGATGATACCTGCGCCAGCACAGGGGATTTTAGCTTTGGAGATTTTAGAGGGGGATACAGAAACAGCAAGGTTGTTAGATGCTTTATGTGATGGAGAAACGGAAGCGGCAGTATGTGCAGAGAGAGGGTTTTTAAAAGCGATTGGTGGGGATTGTCATGTACCTATCGGTGCGATTTGTGAGAAAATGGAAGATGGGAAGTATCAAATGCATACGATGTTTGGAAATGAAGATGGTACAAAGCTGGCGTTTGCATCTGTAATAGGAGAAGACCCAAAACAGCTTGCTCTGGGAGCAAAAGAGGAGATTCAAAGACAGCTTTCGGAGGATGTAATGTCACAAGTGGCTTTAAAAATGGATAGATAGAAGGGGAAAGAGGAGGACATAACATGATAAGAGAAGAAAAAAACATAGGAACGGTTTTTCTTGTGGGCGGTGGTCCGGGAGATCCAGAATTAATCACGGTGAAAGGACTTACAACTCTTCGAGAAGCAGATTGTATTGTCTATGACCGACTATCTTCACCAGAACTTTTGTTAGAGGCGAGGTCGGATTGTGAGTTGATTTATGTCGGGAAAGAGAATCACAATCACACTATGAATCAGGAGGAAATTAATAGACTTTTGGTGAGAAAGGCGGGAGAACATGAGAAAATTGTACGTTTCAAGGGTGGCGATATCTATGTGTTTGGTCGTGGAGGAGAAGAGGCACTTGCGTTGGAAAAAGAAGGGATTCCTTTTGAAGTAATTCCGGGAATCAGTTCTTGTATCGCTGGACTCGCATATGCTGGGATTCCGATTACTCATCGTGGAATTTCTTCAGGATTTCATGTAGTGACTGCACATAATCAAAGAGATGAACTGGCAGATATTGATTTTACGGCGATGGCTAGGGGAACAGATACTTGTGTTTTTCTGATGGGACTTGGAAAAGTCAGAGAGATCGCAATGCGATTGATGGAAGCAGGAATGTCACCAGAAACACCAGCAGCAGTGATTTCAAAGGCCACTACTTCAAAACAGCGCACAGTGACCGCAGAATTGGTGCAGATTGCAGATGAGGTGGAACGTGCAAAGTTATCTTCACCAGCGTTGATTGTAGTTGGAAATGTGGTGACGCTGAGAGAGAAGTTGAATTGTTTTGAAAAACAATTTGTTTCTAAAAAAAGATATCTGGTGTCTAAAATTGGGAAAAAAACGTCAGATTTGGCGGTATATTTGCGTAAACAAGGGAAAATAGTGGATGAAATTCAAGTGGGAGAGATTGTATCCTTTCCTTTTTCTGTTACAAAAGAGCAGATTGAGAAAGTCGATTGGCTGGTGTTTACTAGCCGTAATGGGGTGAAAGCTTTTTTTGATACTTTTTTACGAGAAGGGTTAGACGTGCGTTGTCTTGCTAGATGTCAGATCGCATCTATCGGAGAACAGACATCAAAGGCATTAAGAACATATGGGATATATCCAGATTTACAGCCACAAGAATTTCATAGTGATGCTTTGATTGAAAAATTGAAGGAGCAGGTGAAGTTAGAACAAATATTATGGTATTTAAAAGCTAGAAATGCAGATAGTCATCTTGCGCAGGAGCTAAAAGGAAGTTGTCAGGTGGTGGAGATACCAATATATGAAAATCAAGCAGTGACATCTGTATTGCCTTTAAAAGAACGAATCAAAGAATATGATGGAATATTTTTTACTTGTGCGTCCTCTGTAGAATGGCTTTTTTCAACTGTAGGGAAAGATGTATGGCAGAGTTGGAATGAAAATGGAATATGTTACAGTATAGGATTAAAAACTACGGAATGTTTAAAAGGATTTGGTGCTAGTCATATTGTGCAGGCAGAGCAAGCTTCTTATGAATCACTGGCGCGGTGTGTGTCAAATAAAGTTTTATAGTGAGGTATATAAAAATTTACGATTTAGAAAAGGAGATATATGTTTATGATTGATAAAAATAATTTATTGACTGTAAATGATGTGGCAAAGAAACTGAAAATTACAGTACAGTCTGTAAGACTGCTGATTAAGAATGAGCAGCTTAAGGCAGAAAGAGTAGAAAATCAATGGCTTATTTCTCCAGATGATTTGAAAAATTATATCCAGAATTATAATGTTATAATTGAGCCAAATGACCATGAACGACTAAGCGATGATATACCACCTATTGTTGCGTTAAGTTTTTTTTCTGGGGCGATGGGTTTAGATATTGGAATGAAAAATGGTGGTATTGATGCATTATTAGCATGTGAGTTTAATAAAGCATGTAGAATGACTATTGCAAAAAATAATCCTGAAATTGGATTAATAGGTGATATCACAAAGTTTAGTGCTGATGAAATATTAAAAATGGCAAAAATACCAAAAGGAAGAAAGGTTGATGTGATTTTTGGAGGACCTCCATGTCAGGCATTTAGTACAGCAGGAAATAGAAAAGCCTTTGATGATGAACGCGGAAATGTATTCCTTAAATATTTAAGTATTATATCAGAAATTAAACCAACCTATGTAGTAATAGAAAATGTTAGAGGGTTGTTATCAGCACCATTTACTTATAAGGATTCAAAGAAACCGATTAAAGGTGGAGCAATGATGATAATATTAGATCAATTAAAAGAGATGGGATATACGATGTCCTTCAATCTTTATAATGCAGCATATTTTGGAGCACCACAAATTAGAGAACGTGTTGTTATTATTGGCAAATTAGGAGAGGAAAAGGTAAGCTATTTGCAGCCAACACATAATGAAGATGGAACAAATGGGCTTAAGCAATGGAGAACATTAAAAGATGCATTTTCAGTACTTCCAAAATTTATAGAACATCATTATATTGAATTTCCAGAAAAAAGATTGAAATATTATCGACTTTTGAAAGAAGGGCAATATTGGAAGGACTTGCCTTTAGATTTACAGAAGGAAGCTATGGGAAAGTCGTTTTATTTAGGAGGCGGCAAAACAGGTTTTTTGCGTAGACTATCCTATTCAAAACCATCACCAACATTAGTGACAAATCCAACGATGCCAGCGACAGATTTAGCGCATCCTATGGAAGATAGACCTTTAAGTGTAGAAGAATATGCTTGTATTCAAGAATTTCCACAAGATTGGGTTGTATGTGGATCTATATTAGATCAATACAAGCAAATTGGAAATGCTGTTCCTATTAAATTGGGTGAAGCAATCGCTAAAACAATTCTTGATGATATGAAAGGAATTAAGTATAAAGATACAGAATTTCATTATTCTAGATATAAAAATACAGATGAAATTTCTTGGATTAAATTTATGACAGCGCAAATGGAACAAATAGATAAGTAATAAAGAAAGGGAAACTATGGAATAGATATAGTTTCCCTTTTGATTATAATTAAATAAAATTTTTGTTATTTATCTGAAATAATATCAGGATTTTGTAGTGTTATATTTTTCAGAAATGTTTGATAAGATTCTTCATTCATATTACACATAGGTGCTATTCCAGTCGTAATATGAGAATTAATAATTGCGTTTAACTCATCCCATTTATAGGTTGGAAATTTTTCACCATTTCTGCTCTGTGTACCTAAACGATACCATTTCTTTATGGGTGTTCCAATACGAATGGCGCTTGAAGAACTGTTCTCTGTATTTGATTTATTCTTAATCTGTAATAATATTTGTCCATCTTTAGAGCAAAAATCAATAGCTCTAAGTACATTACCCTTACACCATATCCATCCATATTGATGTACAGAATCACTAATGTATTCTTCTAAGAGATTACCCTGAATATTTTCGGCACTCATAAATAAATTATGGTAAGCATTCATACGTTCTATAAATGCAACATCAACATTTGTGGCAATTTGTACGATTGTTTGTATTGCTGGATCGGAACAACTGCTTTTTGGAAAAGCTTTTCTGTTGCTTGGTGGGTTTAATGAAGCATCTTCATAACCCTTTATCCATTTAGATAAGTAATCTAAATATGTAGCATTTTCATGTAATCTAATATTAGGAAATAATGATATATCTTTGATTCCAATTTCTAAAATAATCTTTAGGTCTGTAAATAATGAATTATTTCCTACAATAGATGCAAATCCTGTTCTGATTTGATCAGGAGTTGCTTTAAAATTACTTAATGAAAAACTTGATTGTGCTGCCATAGTACCTCCATATTTTTCTGATATTTGCTAGACTTATTTTCCAATGATAGAAAAGAAGATAGAAAGAGTATATCATATTTCGGGGATATATTTCTACAAAGATTTTTAGATTTTAACCTCATCAAGGAAGTCCTCTGCTTCTAAGCAGCCAAGGCAAAAGCGGTGGGTTGGGACTTCCTTGTTTCCGTGGGAGTGAAGACTCCCACGGAAAAGCTGCGATAGCAGCTATGAGGTTATGAGCAAGTAGCGAAGAGGATTGCGAATATCCGATTTGACTGTCATAGTTCAGTAATGTTATAGGTCGTCTGAAAGACAGAGGTTCGCTACAGCAAGGAAGTATTCCAGCGAAGCTGCGCTTTCGCTCCGTTCCAGACGTAGCGGACACTAAATTCGCTGAACCCTTGCAGGTTCGCTCATTAAGTGCCGACGTCTTCCAAGGGGCTTCTTTTGGAATACTTCCTTGCCTTCGCTAGGTTGTGAATGGTTTTACTTCTTGAAAAGAGCGTTTCACGATAACAATAGAAGAAAAAAGAGGAATAGGGTTCAGATTAGTGAGAAAGTAGTGAGTTTATCTCAGTATATATTATAGTATTATTCTATAATAAAGTATATGTAAATGATTAAAAAAGAAAGGTAGAAAGAAAAAATATAATATGGGATAAAAAATCGAATATTCTGGAAAAGTTTTTATAAGATTAGCAAAAAAATAGTACTTTTTACATAATATAATTTTATGAAAAAAAGAAGATAAAAGTCTATTATTTTTACATGATTTATATTATAATAAAAATGTTAGATATTGTAGATTTTTACGGAATTTTAAAAGGGGGTTTTTCATTGGAAGATCTTATTCGGAGAGAGTTGAATCAAATAAAAGAATTAGAACAGAGAAAAGTATTAAAAGGGATTTTAGAACGGATCTTGATTCCTTTTTATGAAGTAAATCAACAGATGTATAAGGAGTTGGAAGAAAATATAAAACAGGAAATAGTTTCGGAGGGGAGGAAATGTGATATTTTTTGTACTTTGGTAAAAAGAAAGGATTTTCCTTTATTTTCAAAAGAATTTTCTCCTATTTTAAAAGAGGATTTAGAAGAACCTGTTTATGAATGGGGAGAGGATGGGTTATTAAAGGGGGCAAGGGTATTTTTAGGATGTGACTATGGGAAGATAAAAGAAATAACAAGAGAGGGAAAGGTATTTTCGGGGACTATAAAGAAGGGGGAGAATATTTATTCGGCACAATTTCAAATGAAATTGTGCGAGGGTTATAGAGAAGAATTGGAACATTTATATCAATTATTTTTACAGAATAATATTTCGTGGAAGACGGTTTTTGCTCCGTATATTTTTAAAATGGCAGAGATTTTCTTGGTGAAAGTGGAAGGATTAGAGGAGATTTCTGAAATAACACAAATCCATATAGATTTTAAGGAGTATGGAAAATATATTCATGATCATGTTTTTCCTATTTGGAATATAAAAAAACATAAGGTTGGAAGTGTGGGATTTGCGATGCCTTGTGAAGACCATAAGACTTATAAACATCTGCTATCCATAGAAGGGTTTCCAGAGGAAGATAGTTATTTCGTAGAGAATACTCATTATGAGATGCAAAATATTCAAAAGGAACATACGAAGTTTTATATCACTTGTAATACAGATGAAGTACAGGAATGGAATATTTATCAGATTTGTGAGATAGAAAAAGGAAAAAATATGAGGTCTTTTGTGTATCCTGTTTTTCATAATGGGCAAAAGGAGAGTTTTGCAGAGAATTTAGCCAGAAAAAATCAAGTGGTAGTGAGAACAAAGGCGGAGCTTTTGCGGCTGATACAGAGTTTTGACTGTGAAGAGTATCTGGAATTTGAAGGCTATGAAATCAGAAAAAAGAATAAAAAAGAAAATGATTCTTATTGTATGAATCCATTTCTGTTAAATGAAATCAGGCATCAGGATATGGAACAAGTTTTTGTTCTCATCATGCGGGCAAAAAGAAAGGGAGATTATTTTATTTGGGATGTTTTGAGTTTTCTTGTATCAGAAATACAACTTCGGCTGCCAGAGTATGAATGTATAGGAGAAATTGTATGAATTATTTATGGGAAGCTTTATTGAAAGCGAAAGAAGAGGGAATTGATATCCATAAGCTGAAATTTAAAATAGCGAAATCTTATAGCCCTTATTTAGAATTGGCACAGGAAAATTTAAACAATATACAAATAAAAGAAGATATTCCGATTGAACTCAACCCATATTATCGGTTTGAAGAAATTTTTAAAGAAATAACATCACGGGAATTAGAGAGATATCCAGATTTACAACAGGGGCTATTTCAGATTTTAATCGTTATGATAGGAGAGAATGATTTAAAAAGGGGAATGAATCGAGCGGAATATGAAAAAAAATTTCTGTATCAGGATATCATGTCAGGGTGTTATAAAGAAGAAATGAAACAGGCATTTTTGTATTTTACAAAAGAACAGCAGCAAATAATTTTAGAAGGAATGAGGCATTTATATACTATAGGAGCATCCATTGATCTGTTAAGACATATCCTTATTTCTCTATTTCCAGATTCTATTTTGTATCATCATAAAAGTCAAAATAAACTTCTGATTTATATCAGAGAAGAAAAGACAGAAGAAATAGAAAAACAGGTAAAAACGGTGTGTGAGTTATTTGGGGATCTGAAATATAACATAGAAATTTATTATCAATATCATTTCGCTATTTTAGGAGTGGACGATACTTGCAGGATAGATGAAATAGCGCTTTATGGAGGGAGCAACGATGTTTAAGAGCGAATATCCAATCTTTGTACATAAAAACATATTAAAGATAGAAATGCTAGAGAAGATACGGGATTATCCTAGAGATTTTTTGGATATTTTCTATCAAGAGTATAGCGATGGGGTTTTAGAAGGATGCGAAGTGGAGGTAAAAGAACATTTTCTTTTGCTTCATCCGGGAATTATTTTATTTCATCAGAGGATGTATTGTTCTAAAGAATATCAAAAGATTCCTTATTCTGCCACGGATTGCCTGATGTATTTGAAAATAAGATTTTTTGACGAAGAGAAAGAGATAGAGGGTGTGAAATATCTATCGGAGATTATATTGAGTGAAGAAGGGATAAATCAAAGGGATGAGATAGAATTATGCAGGTTTCATCTAGAAAAGAAGGCGAAACTTCGGAGTGAATATCAGGATTTTGCGGATTTCTCCACAAAGTATAATACAATAAATCGAATTTATGTTCCTTATGCAGAAAAAAAGATGAGTACATTATGGCCTTATTTATTAGAATATTTTGCGAAGAAAAATATGAAAAAACAAAAGTTACAGACAGAAGACGTCATATTTTGTATGAATATTCTGCGCGATAAAAAAGCTGTTTCTAGAGATCTGATTATCACATATATAGAAAAGAAAACAGAAAAAGAAGTGAAAGATTTTGATAATTATAACTTATATTTAGAACTATTAAAGATATTACAAGAGGGTTCTTATGAAGAAAAGAAGAAAGAGCAGAGAGTAAGAAAGCCATATAAAATTATAGTAGATTAAATAGGTGATTGAGAAAGTTAAAAGGGGGACGCTCCGGCAAGGACGTATTCCACCGAAGCCGCGCTCTCGCTCCGTTCCAGACGTAGCGGTACTAAATTCGCAAATCCCGCTTCTTGCGGGT
>CAJUHN010000141.1:0-1612 GCA_910585935.1 uncultured Lachnospiraceae bacterium
TTCCAACGAAGCCGCGCTTTCGCTCCGTTCCAGACGTAACGGACACTAAATTCGCAACCCTTATCAGGGCTGCTCATTAAGTGCCGACGTCTTCCAAGGGGCTTCTTTTGGAATAGTACCCACTCATAAGCTAGTTTATTGATATGGCTAGTTTTTTATGGAGGTGCTTCCTGCACCATGTTTTATTACAAGGACAGCCAGAAAAACTATAAGCCTGTAAGGATATGTATACTTTCAAAAACAGAAGAAGAAATAAAGAAAGCAGAAAAGAAACTAAAGAAAAAAGAAAACAACTAAAAATTTCAGATGATACAAAATTTTCACACCGTTACATGTTTGTTGCCACTTCACTCCCGGAAATATTTACAGCAGAAGATATCATTGCCATTTACCATCTGATGATTTTTTCTTGACATACTACATCTTGTTTCTTTCTATCAGATTTTCGATTTCTTCTGTAAAATGACATTCACTTAAATTAATACTCTTGTCAAGTTTTACAAGCTGTAAATATTTATCATCTGTATAATGCTTTGAGATTACCGCAAACACTTTATAGATAGGCTGTGCTATCACATCTCTTATATCCTTTTTCAGCAGCGTATTTGGCACATTCAGTTTTGTGTTTTTATCCTGCACAAAACCGATACAGCCACATACATTACCAGCCCCTTTTTCTGCAAACAACTTCGAACCTCTGTCTGTAAATTCTCCTATCATTGTTACATTCTTTTTTATCTGCATCATACTTTCCAATATATCCAACTTCTGTCCCGTAGAACCGTCCTTTGCAAAGGTAAAATCATTTTCTGTCAATCTCTTATCAAGACACTTTTGATAAAAATGGATTGCCGAAGCTGTTTCGCCCTTATTCAGCCTTACTCCGGTTAAATGCTGGAAATTGTATCTGTGAAATGCTACCTCATAGCCCTGTATGGCTGACAAAATCTTTCCCTCTGTCTGCAACTGCTTTTTCACTTCTGAAGGCAGACCATACAAAAACAATACTTTCTGATCCTCAAGATTGTTCCTATATATGTCAGCCGCTTTTGTCATTATTTGAATCGCACGTCTTTTGTCCATAACCAAATCCTTAATTCCGTAATATTTAGAAAAGGGAATGTTCATGCCGCAGCACCAAACATTCCCTTATCATGGTTGATTTTTCCGTTGTCTGCCAACCTCCAGCACCTATGTCTGGAAAATAACAGGTTTTTCCGTTGCCTGCCAACTTCCGACACCTGCGTTCGGAAAACGTATCAGATTTTAGGTGTCAACCCACCGCTGATGCACAGCTTTCCTGATTACATTCTACACGAAAAACATGAAAAATGCAATTACATTTTTATTTTATGCTGATATGCTGGAATATATACACTTTGGTTACTTTTCCTACATGGTTTACTCCGTCTTATCACCTATTATCTTACACGAAAATCAGCCATTGTCAACCGCATTTTTGCTTTTTTCCATAGCAATTTTTTCATGGATATTGGTATTATAGAGATTATAAAGGTATAAATCCATACTTGGTACAGGAAGTGTGCTAGTAAAAACAGCCAACAAACTAGCCCCGACAAGGATACCTATTCCAAAAGAAGCCCCTTGGAAG
>CAJUHN010000141.1:1622-9881 GCA_910585935.1 uncultured Lachnospiraceae bacterium
CTACGTCTGGAACGGAGCGAAAGCGCGGCTTCGTTGGAATAGGTATCCTTGTCGGGGCGAACCTTTCATTAAAACATCCCCCCATCTTACTTTTACGTTTTTATCTCCATTCTTTCTGCAATTCTAATTTTCTCTCTCACATCAATCCTTTTTCTCACCTCATCTCTATCCATATACCATTCTCTTTTATCTTTCCCTCTAATTTCAACCGCGCCCCATCTTCCTTTTTCTCCTGCTCTCATCATAATTTTCGCATACTTCCCCTCCACCTTTAACCATCTCCATCTTCCTCTTAAATCCCCTTCAAAAGCTCTCTTTTCCTCTATAAATTTATCCCTCATTTCTTCTTTCCAAAATTCCTTTTCCTCTACAAATCCATTTTTCCATTCCTCTATCCAGAATCCTCTTCTGATTCCTTCCTTCCATTCTTTTTCTTCTACAAATCCATATCTTATTTCTTCCTTCCAAAACTCTTTCTCATTTATCAACATTCCTGTACTTCCACTTCCATCTAAAATCCCATTCCAAATATCTCTCTTCCCCTCATCTATCATTTTAGTTTCATATCTTAACACAATTTTTGCATTTTCTTTCCCTTTTATGCCTGCGCAAACCAATTTCCTCTCTGCTTCTTCATGAATAAATCCGATTTCTTCTTTCTTTTCTTCTATACAAGCCTCTATTTTCTTCCCCTTTTGTTTTATATGTACTACCTTTTCTCTTAATTTTTTTTCTTTTTCTCTCTTTCTTTCTGCTCTGCTTTTCTTTCTTCTCTTCCCCTGTTTTTTCTCTTTTCTTTCTTTTATTTCTACTACATCTGCCTTCGCACTAAATTCCAGAATCCCATTCTCTTTCATTTTTCTTTTTTCCTGCCTTTTTTCCATATCTTCTCTCTCTTTCATTTTGTTCACTTCTTTATTCTTCTCTCTATCTTTTTCCTTCATCATATCTTTAATTCTTTCCTTTGCCACTAAACAGCTATTTCCATTACCTATCATCATATTTCCTGCACTCTTTTTCATCATACTATATCTCATATCTAATTTTCCTCCATTCTATTTCCTTATTTTTTTTATATTTGTCCATCCATGGACTTCCATACTATTTTCTCCAAATTCCTGTCACAATTACTGTCATATCATCCTTGATTCCATTCTCTGCTCTGTCACAGGCTACTTCTAAAATAGAATCCGCCATTTCCTTTGGATTCTTTTCTTTTATTTCCATCAAAAATCTGCTTATCTCTTCTTCTTTATCCTCTCCCTCGAAAGTTTCTAACACTCCATCAGAAACCATAATCACATAATCTCCATGATATAACTTTTTATATGCAGCCTCATAATCCACCTCCTGCAGCACTCCTACCGGCATACTGGTAGATTTCATCACTTCTACCCACTGATTTCTTTTAATAAATGTAGCTGCTGCTCCTGATTTATAAAAACTGCACTTTCCAGAATATAAATTCATCAATCCAATATCTATTGCAGTAGACGCTTCTCCATTATCTTTTCCTAATAAAACGGAATTTACCAGCTTTAACGCTGCTTCTTCTTCATATCCTGCCTTTAATAAATCCTCTAATAATCCAATCACCCTTTCACTATCCTCTGAAGCTTCTTCTCCAGAACCCATACCATCTACGATCCCCATCAATACTTGTCCTTCTTCTAATTCCATACAAGTAAAATTATCTCCTGATATACTCTCTCCACTTTTTGTGATTCCTGACACTCCTGTTAAAACCATAAAATTAGGCTCTTCTATAAAATTATATTCCGCATACTCTCCATTAATAATTGTTTTTCCGTCTGATACAGATCGTACCTGTTTTCCATAGCCTCTGCCCACATAAGCAGAGGCTTCTTTGACAGTCATAATGCGCCCATTTCCAGTCTTTGCTACAATCCGTATCTTCTCTCTTCCATTTTGCTGTTCTATAATATGTACAGAGCGAACATTCAACCGCGCTTTCCGTAGCGCATAATAAATCTTGTCCGTTTTTTCTCTTCTATGTTTCCAGTCTTGCGGAACATATTCTGTTATATTTTCTAACAGATGAGCAGTTTCATTGAACTGAACTGCAGCTGCGAATGATAGATCATTTTGTTTGTGAAATTTTCCAATACTTTTCGATAAACTGCGAAACGAATCCGCCACTTCCAAAATATATCCTTTCTTCTCTTCCATTCCTTCATTTCCATTTATACTTTTCATTCTCTTTTCTATCTGCATGATCATCTGTTTTGGCATAATTAAAAACAATATTGTTCCAAATAAAACTCCACCTAAATTTACAATATCTAATAAATAGGGGTCATAAAATTTTCCTAGCAGCCAAATCCCAGCTAAATATCCTATTGAACATCCCAACTTTCCTAATGAGCGGAAACTACCTGCCATAACTCCAACTAAACACATTAAGCCCAAAGAAGTAGTACTTCCTCTCCACAACATCATCACCACTCCACAGGCAGTTCCAACCACTGCTCCCATTCCAACTCCATACCGATAGGCTGCATATAAAATCCCTAAATACATACAAATCGGAGCGATAGAAATGGTGAATACTTCTGTTCCTTTTAATGCATATAATAACACGCCAAATAAGACTCCCAATGATATCATTTCCTCATTGTTAAAAACCTCATACCCTCTTTTGTCCAAAATAGCATGTACTCCTGTATTTAATATGGCTGTTAATGCAAATACTAAGATACCTTCTAAAAATCCAGTCAAAATTCCTTTCGCTGATTCATTTGTCATTAAAGAACCACCCGCTTGTATCACGAACGCACAAATACCTGCGATGGAACTCCCTATATACTTTCCACATACTTTTCTTCTGGCTTCTACTAAACTATAAATAATGGCGTATACTATCATTATCGTTATGTATTTTAATGCTGATAAAAATGGCATAGTAAACGCAAGGGTAAGAAATACAATCGGAAATATCCATATCTTTTCCTCATTTTCCATATATACTGCCGCAAAATAGGAAATTCCTATTGGATTAAAGGAAAAAGTACTACACATAGCAGCCGCTATGCCCATCAATCGGATACCTGTCTTTCTGACGATATTATTTTTCATTACATTTAGTCTCCCTCCTAGGACTTTTTTATTTTAGAACAAAAATGCATCCCGGGAATGTACTTTTGTTCTCTGATAATTTGGTATTATATACGGTGAGTTGTGTTAAATTTGTCAAATTGTTGTAGGTATTTCAAAAAACTTTCTGACAAAAAAGAGCACCCTTGCTTCTTTTTATCGAATATAGGGTGCTCATATCTTTTCAGATATTCTAGTTCTTTTTTTCACAATATAATCTCATTATCATAAATAAAAACTGATTTCTCTATTTTTGAGGTTTAAGAATAATCTCATCATCATAAACCAATCCTAACTTCTCTTTTGCAATTTCCTCTATGTATTTTCTAGTCTGCACATATTTTTCATACTCTTCTAATTCTGATGAACGCTCAACTTCCTTTTCGATTTGCTTTTTCAGATTCTCCTCTCTCTGTTTATAAGTATCTCTTTTATCCTTTAATCCTGAACCTGTATAAGCAATCACTGCTGCTAAAGCAAATACTACAAAACTAACAGATAATGTTCCGATGTTACTTTTTATTCTCTCTTTCTTTCTGCTTTTTTTTCCTTTTCTGCTTTTTCTCTGGATTTGCGGTTTCCTTTGTATCTGTTTTTTTGCCATCTGACCACCCTCTTTTTTCTTTCTCTTTTAATCGTTTATCCGCTTTTTCCTTTTTCACTTTTGCCTTTTTTTCTTTTCTTATTTTAGCTTTTTCCTTTACTTTTTTCAATTGTTTTCCAAATATCTGCTTTAATTTTCTCTGTATATTATGAAGGAACTTAGAAACGACTCGAAAAGGAAATGCCAGAATATTACCCAGAAATGGAACTGTAAATCTGCTGATACAAGTGTTCACAAAACCCATCGTGGCTGCCGTAGTGCCAATTGCAAAGAAACGAATGACTCCATCATTTCCTTTATAGAGGACGAAAAACATTCCAATAGATGCACAAATCCAATAAAGAATATCCTCTATTCCCACTAAAATATTAGGGTGGGGAATGACAATTCGGATGATTCGCAATATATCATAAACAACAATCAGACAGAGTCCCCATAAAAAACATTGTAGTATATAGTCTGCCTCCCATAAAACTAATGTACTCATTATTTAAAAAGTTTTCCAAAGAAGGATTCCCCTTTTTTGGAATAATCACTTAGCTCAGAATAAGTAAGGCTGTCAAAAGTCCCTTCTACTTCTACTTCTCCTTTTTCCACACTTAATTTATTCACATGCAAATCCTTTCCTTTAATCATCAACATTCCGAGTTCTGTTTCTAATAAAACTTCTCCCATATCAAAAGCGATAACATCTTTTACTCCCGTCATACTTCCCAATTTTCGGTTATTTAATGTGAACTTATGTGAGCCTTGTCCTGTATTCACTTTCTCCTCCATAATAAAAAAACCTCCTAACATACATTATCATTCCTTAACTTGATAAAGTATATTAAGAGTGTCCATTTTTTATGTCAGTACATTTCTTTACTTATTTATTCCGCACCATTCGACACTGTCGTTTGGCTTATTTTCAACAATTCATTTTCTGTCTTAAAAGCAGAAAATGAATTGCTGTATCATATTAAATGTATTTATATAACTCTTTCGCTTCATCCTTTTTTGTTGTTTCTTGAACATCAAGGACTTGTACTTTTACCGCTTTTGTTCCAAATTGAATCTCAATCTCATCGCCTTCTTTTACATTGGAAGACGCTTTTGCAACTTTTCCGTTAATCAGCACTCTTCCTGCATCACATGCTTCATTCGCAATAGTTCTCCTCTTAATCAATCTGGATACTTTTAAAAATTTGTCTAATCTCATAAGATATAAACTTATTCATTAACGGCATCTTTTAATGCCTTACCAGCTTTAAACTTAGGTGCTTTTGAAGCTGGAATACTCATTGGCTCATTTGTCTGAGGGTTTCTTCCTTCTCTTGCAGCTCTTTCTGTTACTTCAAATGTACCAAAACCTACTAATTGAATTTTCTCACCTTTCTTTAATTCTTCTGTAACGATGTCAGTAAATGCTTTTAATGCCTTTTCTGCATCTTTTTTGGATAATTCAGCTTGTTCAGCTATTGCTGCAATAAGTTCTGTCTTGTTCATGGATTGACCTCCTGCTACTTAAAATATAGGCAATATGTCTATATCAAGATTTTACTGTTACATGTATGCTTTTTATAGTCATCGTTTATACTATTTATAAGTCTTGTACACTTTACAGTTATCACTTCCCGATTAGCCATCAATACCCACTTACATTTGCTTCTCTATGCAATTTTGTAAGTTAATCTCTCAGTAGCTTTCCCCTTTCTTTCTATTTTTTGATTTTATTTGTTCTTGGTTTTTATTGATACCTTTGACCAAATATACCCTCCATATAAATAACATATCGACACTCCAACCATAAAATATGTTGGGTTCTTATATATTCACTTCTTTATATATTCAAAAATATATAAATCTAATGAATTTTTATAAGACTTTTACTATCCTTCCTTCTATTATAAAGAATGATAGCATCAGGCTCATGTCTAAACCTGTATAATCTAGTCTAGTCAACACGAGTTTTTACAACCCCTCACCTCTCAGCATTAAGCATAAGCGGGAACTATTGACATTCTTTAAAAAACTTCCGGAAATATTTTTTGATAAGGTGATTCATGCATGAAAGAATGCCCTCTGGCAACTCATTTTTCATCCTTTTCTCTTGTATAGGAAACTTTAACACCCTCATGTTTATTTATAAACTTTTCCACTGCATTTGTCAAGGAAATTTCCGCATTTTCTTTAAAAAAGCTACTGATATTTGTAGTTTCAAAAAGAACTTGTTCTATTTCCTCTTTTACTGCTTCTGAAGGATGTTCCATGTTTTCATTTTTTAACTTATCTAAATTAGATTTTAATAGATCAATGCTGTCTGTCAGAGAATATTGATAGCCATATTCTTTCTTGGCTTTTTTTTGTACTTTCTGCGCTCTTAAAAGGGCAGGAAATGCTTTGGGAACAGAAGCTAATTCTCCTTTTATAGGGCGATTTTCCTTTTCTTTCTTTTTTATCTCCTCCCAGTTCTTTAAACTCTCTTCTGAAGTATCTGCCTTTTTTGTTCCAAACACATGTGGGTGACGGCGAATCAATTTTTCACTGATCCCTTGTACCACATCTTGAAAGCTAAAACGATTTTCTTCCTCCGCTATCTGTGTATGCAGCAAAACTTGGAGCAATAAATCTCCCAATTCCTCGCATAGATTTTCGTCATCTCCTGTTTCAACGCTTTGATCGATTCCCTCTAACACCTCATAGGCTTCTTCAATTAAACATGGTTTTAAAGATTCATGTGTCTGCTCCCTATCCCATGGACATCCATTAGGTGATCGCAGAGTAGCCACGATGGATTTCAAGTCTTCCAATGTATATTGTTTTTCCTGCATAGTATTATTCCTTTCTATCATAAATTTCACTTTTTATCCTTTATCCTATATTTTTATTATAGCACAATACTTTTTGCTTTCTATTTTATTTTCTCATTTTTATAACTTTCTATCATTCTAAAAATCTTTTTTAAATAATCTAGTAATAATATTAACAATATCATTCTTTCCAGATTTTTCTATACAAGTTCTTTTATATGTTGACTATTTTTTTCCATTAGCTCATGACTAAAGTCATGAATATGCGTGAAACTTCTAATCAAATTTTAGCGGTCTCAATCCACTGTCTAACCAAAGTGAATTGCGACCGCCTTATTTTAAACTAATGGGTATATAAAAAAAGCTGACTATTTTACTTTATAACAATCATCTCATATTGTCTGCTTCCAAGACCAATTTTTTCTGCATGTTCTAAACAACTACGCCATTCTGATTCTGGGGTAGAATTGATAAAGTGATCATGGTGATCTACAAATTCAGGTTTTGACATATTATCTGTTAATTGGCTTCCTGATAGTGGATGCGCTGTTAAGCACATATCCACACAAGCTTGATCTAAAGCGAGTGGATCGAAAGAAACTAACATACCCAAATTAGGAAGAATCGGTGCATCATTTTCACTATGACAATCACAATTAGGACTAACATCTACAATAAGAGAAATATGAAAACAAGGGCGATCCTCTACAACTGCTTTTGCATACTCCGCCATACGACAATTCAAGTCTTTACTAGCAGCATAGTTTGTAAACTCAATAGCATCAAAATTACATGCACCTAAACAGCGTCCACAGCCCACGCAATTATCTAAATTGATGCTCATTATCTTTTTTTCTTTATCAAATATTAAACCATCATTCGCACATTCTCTCTGGCATCTGCGGCATCCACGACACTTTTGTTCTATTATATGTGGTTTTCCATTGTTATGTTGTTCTTTTTTTCCAGCTCGAGATCCACAGCCCATACCAATATTTTTGATAGCGCCGCCGAATCCAGTCATCTCATGTCCTTTAAAATGAGTGAGACTGATAAATATATCCGCGTCCATGATAGCACGACCGATTTTAGCTTCTTTTATGTATTCTCCTCCCTTTACAGGAACAACGATATCATCTGTACCTTTCAATCCATCTCCAATGAGAACGGGACAGCCTACTGTTAAAGGAGTAAACCCATTTTCCCAAGCACACTCTAAATGTTCCAATGCATTTTTACGACTGCCTGGATATAGGGTATTACAATCTGTTAAAAATGGTTTTCCACCTAATTCTTTCACTATATCAGCTACTGCTTTGGCATAATTCGGTCGAAGGAAACCTAAATTTCCCAATTCTCCAAAGTGCATTTTGATAGCTACAAGTTTATTTTCCATATCAATTTGTTCTATTCCTGCTGCCTTTATTAATCTCTTTAATTTACTCGGAAGCCCTTCTCCAAGTTTAGTACGAAAATCAGTAAAATATACTTTTGATCTTTCCATGTTCTTATACTCCTTTTTTGAATTTAGATAATATAAATAATTTATATTATATTTATTATAAACTTTAAAGTCCACTATAAGTCAATACTTTTCATTAAAAATTTTTCTTATTTGAAATAAAATGAGGGGGAATTGTTATAGAAGTGAGCTTAGGGATATATTTGGGAAAATGATGAGAACATTTTGGCTAAAGGGTCGCTGCGGCAAGGAAGTATTCCAACGAAGCCGCGCTTTCGCTCCGTTCC
>CAJUHN010000142.1 GCA_910585935.1 uncultured Lachnospiraceae bacterium
TTTTTTAGCTTCTATTCTGCACAAGTAAAAAATTTTATCTTATGAGTATTATTTCATTCAACTAGCACAACAGGTAAGTTATAGAAATGTTTGAGCACTTTATAAGAATTTAAAATAGTCAAATCGGATATTCGCAATCCGCTTCGCTACTTGCTCATAACCTCATAGCTGCTATCGCAGCTTTTCCGTGGGAGTCTGCACTCCCACGGAAACAAGGAAGTCCCAACCCACCGCTTTCGCCTTGGCGGCTTAGAAGCGGGGGACTTCCTTGATGAGGTTAAATCTTTTTTTAAACAATATGATTTTTTTAACTTTCCTAGAGCAGTCAACAAACTAGCGGAGGCAAGTACCTATTCCAAAAGAAGCCCCTTGGAAGACGTTGGCACTTAATGAACAGTTCCGCGAGAAGCGGAGCTGCGAATTTAGTGTCCGTTACGTCTGGAACGGAGCGGGAGCGCGGCTTCGTTGGAATAGGTACTTGCCGCAGCGGAACTTTGGTCAATCCTCTTACCCATTTCTTTTAATATTTTGAAATAAAAGAAAGAACTATATAGAATATATTTTAGAAAAAATGGAAAATATCTAAATAGTAAATAATTTTATATTAGGAGGTTTTCCATGGATTTTAAAAATAGTGAAACAAAGGATAATTTGATGAGGGCTTTTGCTGGGGAGAGTCAAGCTAGAAATCGGTATACTTTTTCTGCCTATCAAGCAAAAGAGGAGAAATTACCTATTATTGAAAAAATATTTTTATTTACCGCAGAACAGGAAAAGGAACATGCAGAAATTTTTTATCGTCATTTAAAAGAGTTAGCAGGAGATACTATACAGGTAGATGGAGGCTATCCAGTTGATTTATACGATAATGTCATTGATTTATTAAAAGCTGCACAGCATAATGAATATCAGGAACATGATGATGTATATAAAAAATTTGGAGAGATAGCTAGAGAAGAAGGGTTTTTAAAAGTGGCGGCTTCTTTTGAATTGATTGCAAGAATAGAAAAAATACACGGAGATAGATTCGGATATTATTTAAATCTCATGGAACAGAATAAATTATTTGTTTCTGAGGTGAAATGTGGTTGGATATGTTTAAATTGTGGTTATATTTATGAGGGAGAAAAAGTTCCAGAGAAGTGTCCAGTATGTCAAGCAGAGCAAGGGTATTTTATAAGGGTGGAATTATCTCCTTATGGAATAGGAAAAAAGGAAATGTTTCAGTAAAATTTATAGGGGCTTTCTAATAAAGATTATGGTATTTTATTATGATTTTATTTTTAGAAAGAATTTCAGCAGAAAATAAAGAGATATATTATCTGGATATTTTCTGCTATATTTTATTTTTAGATTAGAAAAGTATTTATTGAAATTATCCCCAAAATAAGGATAGAAATTTTTATAAAATATGTAAAAATTGTGAAATTTGAAAAATTTTTCATTTAGGTGTTGACAAAGCACTTTTTAAGTGATATTTTAGGTGTATCAAGATATTAGCACTCTATATTAATGAGTGCTAACAGGAAAGAAGAATGGAAGTGAGAGAGATGAAATTAGATGATAGAAAGAAAAAGATTTTAAAATCTATCATACGCAATTATTTAGAAACAGGAGAACCTGTTGGTTCTAGGACAATTTCTAAATTTACAGATTTAAAGCTGAGCTCTGCGACCATTCGGAATGAGATGGCTGATTTAGAAGAATTAGGATATATTATTCAGCCGCACACTTCCGCAGGAAGAATTCCTACTGATAAAGGGTATCGTCTATATGTGGATGAGCTGATGGAGGAAAAGGAAAGACAAGTAAACGAAAAGGAAAAACAGGTGGATGAGATGAAAGAGTTTCTCATTCAAAAGGTGGATAAAGTCGAAACTTTATTGCAACAGATGGCGAGGCTTCTCGCAACAAATACGAATTATGCCACTATGATTACAGCTCCTCAGTATAATAAAAATAAGGTGAAATTTATTCAGTTATCCCGGGTAGAGGCGGAAAAGTTATTGATTGTGGTAGTGATTGATGGAAATATTGTAAAAAATACTATCATTGATACGGTAGAAGCGTTAGATGATGAAACAATATTACAACTCAATATGTTATGTAATACCAGCTTGAATGGACTCACGATTGATGAGATTAATTTAGGAGTGATTGCAAGATTAAAGGAACAGGCGGGTGTTCATAAAGGGATTGTAGGAAGTGTTTTAGATGCGGTAGCAGAGGCGATTACAGTAGATGATGATTTGCGAATTTATACTAGCGGTACAACGAATATTTTCCAATATCCAGAATTAAGTGATAAGAATAAAGCAAAAGAGTTAATAAATGCTTTTGAAGAAAAGAGAGTACTGACTTCTTTAGTACACCAGATAGTGCAAAAAGACGACAATCACGGAATACAAGTCTATATTGGAAGTGAAACTCCTATTCAGACGATGAAAGATTGTAGTGTTGTGACAGCTACTTATGAATTAGAAGAAGGTGTGCAGGGAACGATAGGGATTATAGGACCAAAACGAATGGATTATGATAAAGTAGTGGATACTTTAAAAACTTTAACAACTCAATTAGATATAATATATAAAAAAACATAGAGATAAAATAAAGAGAAGAAAGGTGGTAGAGAAAGGTGACAGAAAAGGATTTAGAAGAACAAATAGACGTAGATGATTCACAGGATGTAGAAGAAGTAAAAAAAGAGGATGTAGAGAGTGAATCAGAAGAAGAGATGAATGAAAAAGAGAATGAAGAAGATGCACTAGAAGGTGTTGACATAAAGGCAGAAGAAGGAGAAACAAAAGAAACGAAAAAAAGTTTCTTCGGAAAAGCGAAAAAAGAAAAGAAAGACAAGAAAGATATTGAGATAGAAGAGCTGACAGATAAATATAAACGCACAATGGCAGAATTTGATAATTTCAGAAAGCGTACAGAAAAAGAAAAGGCTCAGATGTATGAAATTGGGGCAAAAGAAGTGATTGAAAAAATACTTCCTGTCATAGACAATTTTGAAAGAGGACTTTTAAGCTTAAATGAAGAAGAAAAGAAAAATCCTTTTGCAGATGGTATGGATAAGATTTATAAACAGCTCACGAAAACATTAGAAGATATGGGAGTAAAGCCGATTGAAGCGGTGGGCAAGGAGTTTAATCCAGATTTTCATAACGCAGTGATGCGTGGAGAAGATGAAGAATTAGGAGAAAATATTATTTCTGAGGAATTTCAGAAGGGATATTTATATCATGACACTGTAGTTCGTCACAGTATGGTAAAAGTAGTGAATTGTTAGAAGAAAATTGAGAGAAAGTGTTTGAATAATCAGGAGGAAAAAATTATGAGTAAAATTATAGGAATTGACTTAGGTACAACAAATAGTTGTGTAGCTGTTATGGAAGGTGGTAAGCCAGTTGTTATCGCAAATGCGGAGGGAGCAAGAACTACACCATCTGTTGTGGCATTTACAAAAACAGGAGAAAGATTAGTCGGAGAACCTGCAAAACGTCAGGCTGTTACCAATGCAGAAAAGACGATTTCTTCCATCAAAAGACATATGGGAAGCGATTATAAAGTAAATATTGATGAAAAGAAATATTCTCCACAAGAAATTTCTGCTATGATACTTCAGAAATTAAAGAGTGATGCCGAGAATTATTTAGGAACGAAAGTGACAGAAGCAGTTATCACTGTTCCTGCATATTTCAATGATGCGCAAAGACAGGCTACAAAAGATGCAGGTAAAATCGCAGGATTAGATGTAAAACGTATTATTAACGAGCCTACAGCAGCAGCATTAGCATATGGATTGGATAATGAAGTAGAACAAAAAATCATGGTATATGACTTAGGTGGAGGTACTTTTGATGTTTCCATCATTGATATCGGAGATGGCGTGATTGAAGTATTAGCTACAAATGGTGATACACATCTTGGTGGAGATGACTTTGACAATAAATTAATTGATTGGATGATCAGCGAATTTAAGAAACAAGAAGGTGTTGATTTATCCACAGATAAAATGGCGCTTCAGAGATTAAAAGAGGCAGCAGAAAAAGCGAAGAAAGAATTATCTTCTGCTACTACTACAAATATTAATCTTCCATTTATCACAGCTACAGCAGAAGGACCAAAACACTTTGATATGAATTTGAGCAGAGCCAAGTTTGATGAGTTGACCCATGATTTAGTGGAAAGAACGGCTGTTCCAGTTCAAAATGCGTTAAGAGATGCTGGTATTACATCATCAGAACTAGGGAAAGTATTATTAGTTGGTGGTTCTACTCGTATTCCGGCTGTACAAGATAAGGTAAAACAGATTACCGGAAAAGAACCTTCAAAATCTTTAAATCCAGATGAATGTGTTGCTATCGGTGCTTCTGTTCAAGGTGGTAAATTAGCTGGTGATGCAGGTGCAGGAGAAGTATTATTATTAGATGTTACACCTCTTACTTTATCTATTGAAACAATGGGTGGTATTGCAACACCTTTAATCGAAAGAAATACAACGATTCCTACCAAGAAGAGCCAAGTATTCTCTACAGCAGCAGATAATCAGACAGCAGTAGATATCAATGTAGTACAGGGTGAAAGAAAGTTTGCAAGAGATAATAAGAGCCTTGGACAATTCCGTTTAGATGGTATCCCTCCTGCAAGAAGAGGTATGCCTCAAATTGAAGTTACTTTTGATATTGATGCAAATGGTATTGTAAATGTATCTGCAAAAGATTTAGGAACAGGAAAAGAACAACATATTACTATCACAGCAGGTTCTAATATGTCAGATTCTGATATTGAAAAAGCAGTAAGAGAAGCTGCTGAGTATGAAACACAGGATAAGAAGAGAAAAGAAGCAGTAGAATTGAGAAATGAAGCAGATTCTATTGTATTCCAGACACAAAAAGCATTGGATGAAGTAGGAGATAAAGTTTCTCTAGAAGATAAAGCAAAAGTAGAAGCTGATTTGAATGCATTAAAGGAATTAGTGGAAAAGAGCAATCCAGAAGATATGTCTGATGCAGAAGTAGATCAGATTAGAGCTGCAAAGGAAACTTTAATGCAGAGTGCACAGACAATATTCAGCAAAATGTATGAACAGATGCAAGGAGCTGGCGGCGCACAAGCAGGACCAGAACCTGAAAGAGAAGCAGGACAAACAGATAGTTCTTCGGCTGATGATGTAGTGGATGGAGATTATAGAGAAGTTTAATATAAAATAGCAATTCATTCTCCTTTTCTATAAATGGAGAAATGAATTGCAAAAACAGTATCTTATAGATAATTGTTTTGATAATAAAGGTGTTTACAAATGGAAAGAAACTGTCGCAATTTGGGCAAATGCTCATTTTACGGCAGTATCTGTGTTGTTAGAATAGAAAGGTGACGGAAATGGCAGAAAAAAGAGATTACTATGAAGTCTTAGGAGTATCAAGAGATGCAGATGATGCTGCTCTAAAAAAAGCCTATCGACAATTAGCGAAGAAATATCATCCTGATGCGAATCCCGGAAATAAAGAAGCGGAAGCAAAGTTTAAAGAGGCTTCAGAAGCATATGCAGTGCTCAGTGATCCACAAAAACGTCAGCAATATGATCAGTTTGGTCATTCTGCGTTTGATGGTGGTGCAGGAGCAGGCGCAGGTGGATTTGATTTTAATATGGATATGGGAGATATCTTTGGGGATATTTTTGGAGATTTATTTGGAAGCGGAGGAAGGACTCGACGCGCTAGTAATGGACCTATGAAAGGTGCTAATTTGCGTACCAGTATACGAATCACATTTGAAGAGGCTGTATTTGGGGCAGAGAAGGAGCTGGAACTAAATCTGAAAGATGAATGTAGCAAATGTCATGGAACAGGAGCAAAGCCGGGGACTTCTCCTCAAACTTGTTCTAAATGTAATGGAAAAGGTCAGATTGTTTATAGTCAGCAATCTCTATTTGGTATGGTGAGAAATGTGCAGACTTGTCCAGATTGTAATGGTACAGGTAAAATGGTGAAGGAAAAATGTCCAGATTGTTATGGAACAGGTTATATCAGCAGCAGAAAGAAAATAGAAGTGAGCGTGCCTGCAGGAATCGATGATGGACAGAGTATCCGAATTCGAGGAAAGGGAGAACCGGGAGTAAATGGTGGTGAGAGAGGCGATTTATTAGTAGAAGTGAATGTTTCTAGACACCCTATTTTCCAAAGACAGGAATATAATATTTTCTCTACTGTGCCAGTGAGTTTTGCAACTGCTGCGTTGGGTGGGGAAATCAGGATTAAGACAGTGGATGGAGAAGTCGCTTATGATGTAAAACCGGGGACACAGACGGATACTAAGGTGAGATTAAAAGGGAAAGGTGTGCCTTCTTTGAGGAATAAAGCGATCAGAGGGGATCACTATGTCACTTTAGTGGTGCAAGTTCCAGAGAGAATGAATGAAGAGCAGAAAGAGGCGCTTCGTAAATTTGATGAATTGATGAGAGGGATAGAACCAGAGGAACATAAAAAGAAAAAAGGGTTTAAGGATATTTTTAAATAAAGAGGAAGAATCCATATTGTTTTTGTAAGAGGAAAAACAGTATGGATTTTTTTATGGGAAATCAGGGTGTGGGAGAAAAAGGTTTGGTAGAATTGGTAGGTTTGTAAGGTGGAGATAATGATTGATTAGAAGAGAAAGAAAAATTTTGGTTGATATATGAATTTATCTTAGATATATTATAATATAATAAAGTGTTAAGGGTTAGCTATATTGATTTTTTACATTTTGGCTGAGGTTACGCTTTGGCAAGGAATGTTCCAACGAAGCCGCGCTCTCGCTCCGTTCCAGACGTAGCGGTACTAAATTCGCCGAACCTGTAGGTTCGCTCATTAAGTGCCGACGTCTTCCAAGGGGCTTCTTTTGGAATCATTCCTTGCCAAAGCTGATGCTTATTCATTAATAGTGAGAAGCTTTTCACTTTATTTTGATTGATGGTATTGTTATTTGAAATTGTTTTATGGGGGAAGAATTATGGTATATTTATTTCTACCTCTTTTTCATTCATCTCTTTTTGTATTAATAAATTAGTATGGAAAAAGAAGGGATAGTATTTAAGATGTAGTTTTATGCTGGAATTTAGGATTTATTATGTTTGGAATGGAGTGTGGTTTTGTTAAATGGTGTTTTGTCATTTTTAATAAATAATAAAGGAGATTTTATATGAAAGAGAATTTTAAGACAATAAATTTGTTTGATTTAACGCAGACAATTGCGAAGGATTTATTTACTGATGCAGAGTACCCTTGGGAGGTATTGCCTCGTATAAAGGAATTTGTTAAGAAGTTAGGAGAGGGGCTTTCTGAAGAGGAATATATAAAGAAGGGAGAGGATATTTGGATTGCAAAGTCTGCTAAGGTGGCGGAGAGTGCATGGTTACAAGGACCTTTGATTATTGGGAGAGATGCGGAAATTAGGCATTGTGCTTTTATCAGAGGGAGTGTCATTGTGGGTGAGGGAGCAGTAGTGGGAAATTCTACAGAACTTAAAAATTGTATTTTATTTAATAAAGTTCAAGTTCCGCATTATAATTATGTGGGAGATTCCATTTTGGGGTATCGGTCGCATATGGGAGCGGGGTCTATCACTTCTAATGTGAAATCAGATAAGACATTAGTAAAAGTTCATTTGGAAGGAGAAAAGATAGAAACAGGGCTTAAGAAGTTTGGAGCGATGATCGGGGATTTTGTGGAAGTGGGTTGCGGATCAGTTCTCAATCCGGGAAGTGTGATAGGAAGAAATAGTAATATTTATCCTTTATCTATGGTGCGAGGAGCTGTTACAGAGAAAAGTATTTATAAAAGGCAGGGAGAAGTAGTGAAGAAAAGAGAAAGAATGGAATGAAAGAGGAACAGAGAAGAAAAGATTTGAGTTTGCCACAGGAATTTTTGGATAGAATGAAGGGGATGCTACAGGAAGAGTTTTCAGATTTTTTAGGAAGTTATGAAAGAGAAAGAGAACAGGGGCTTAGAGTGAATTCTTTGAAAGTATCGAAAGAGGAATTTTGTAAGATATCGCCTTTTTGGTTGGAAAAAATTCCTTGGGCAGAGAATGGATTTTATTATTTGGCTGAGGAAAGACCGGGGAAACATATTTATCATGAGGCTGGGCTTTATTATATTCAAGAGCCTAGTGCGATGGCGGTTGCTGAAGGGTTAAAGGCAGAACCGGGAGAGAGAGTTTTGGATTTATGTGCAGCTCCGGGGGGAAAAACAACTCAGATTGCAGCTATGTTAAAGGGGAAGGGATTTTTATTATCGAATGAGATTCATTCTGCTAGGGCGAAAATATTAGCGCAGAATGTGGAACGAATGGGGATTCGGAATGTGGTTGTAACAAATGAAACGCCAGCACGTTTAGCGGAGAGATTTCCTTCTTACTTTGATAGAGTTTTAGTGGATGCTCCTTGTTCTGGAGAGGGAATGTTTCGGAAAGATGAAGCGGCTAGGGGGGAATGGAGTCTTGCAAATGTGAAATTATGTGCAGAAAGACAGAAGGAGATTTTAGAACAGGCGGTTTTGATGTTAAAGGAAGGCGGAAGGTTAGTTTATTCTACTTGTACTTTTTCGGAACAGGAAAATGAGATGGTGATAGAGAAGTTTTTAGAACAGCATCCAGAATTTGAGTTGGAAAAGGATGGATTTATGGGGAGTCAGGATTTAGAAAATGAACGTCTGTGTTTTACGTATCGTTTATGGCCACAGAGATTGAGAGGGGAAGGACATTTTATCGCCATTTTAAAAAAAGTGAGTGGAAGGGCTAGAAGTGAGTTAGGAAGACAAAAGGGATGGAAAGATAAAAAGTTATGGCAGGCTTATGAGGAATTTAAAAAGGAATGGGGACTTCGGATAGAAGATGGAAAGTATATTTTATTTGGGGAACAGTTATATTTACTGCCAGATGATATGATTGATATGAAGGGATTGAAGGTAGTGCGTCCGGGATGGCATCTGGGAACATTCCGAAAAAATAGATTAGAACCTTCTCATGCTTTAGCGGTTTCTTTGAAACCAGATGAGTTTGAAAATAGAATTTCTTTTTTGGCAGGTAGTGAGCAGATAGAAAGATATATAAGAGGAGAAACTATTGAGATAAAAGCAGGAGAACAGATACAAAAAGGTTGGTGCTTGGTAGAGGTAGATGGTTATTCTTTAGGTTGGGGAAAGATAAATCAACAGATAATAAAAAATCATTATCCAAAAGGATTGAGATTCTAGGAATATAAGAGTGATATTACTAGAATAAGATTATTTTATAAAAAGGTTCGCGTAATAGGATATTACGCGAACCTTTTTTCTTTCTTACTATAGCACAAAAGTTTTTGCATTGCAAGGTGAAATTTTTCAAATGGATTTATTTGGTTTTGGTTAGAAGATTTCTGCTGTTTCAGGGAGAATAAGTTGGCGAATGGGTCACAGTTTTCCGAAAAATACCCTTATCAGACGCGCTTTCGCTCCGTTCCAGACGTAGTGGACACTAAATTCTCGGCGCGTCATCGCACCGCTCATTAAGTGCCAACGTCTTCCAAGGGTCTTCTAAGGGTATCTTTTCGGGAAACCGTTACTTTTTGGGCTTTTCTAGGAATCGAAAGACTGGATTTGTGGAAAGAATTTTTTACTGGATAGAGAATGAGATTTATTTTTATGTATGGAATAGCAAATAAGGATATTTTTGTAGTGTTTATCTTTCAAAATGTAACTCTATTGTGATAAATGTAACATGCTTTTTTTCTAAAGTAGCCTATAAACTAGCGTAGGAAAAGAAGTATTCCGAAAGAAGACCCTTGGAAGACGTTGGTACTTAATAAGCAAACCCGCAAGAAGCGGGGCTGCGAATTTAGTACCATTACGT
>CAJUHN010000143.1 GCA_910585935.1 uncultured Lachnospiraceae bacterium
AAATTCGTTGAACCCAGTAGGGTTCACTCATTAAGTGCCGACGTCTTCCAAGGGGTTTCTTTTGGAATAGGCATCCTTGCCTGGGCTAGTTTGTAGAATGGGCGAGTTTTTGAAGCAAGATAGTTACTCTTTATAATATGTTATGAATTTTATATAGTGTGTTAGTTTAATGGAAATCTGGAATTTATAAAAATGTTTTTTTGAGCTTTCTATTCTGGGTAATTAAAAAATTCTATTTTATGAGTATTATCTAATTCCATTAGCACAACAGGTTAATTTAATTAATATAACAGGTTAAGTTATTATAGTTGCTTAAGTATTTTACAAGAATAAAAAAAGTAAATTTTTCTAAATAGTAGGATTTTTTATTTTTCTAGAATGGGAGACAACCTAGCAAAGGCAAGGAAGTATTCCATAAGAAGCCCCTTGGAAGACGCTTGCCCGTTAATGAGCAACTCCTTAAGGAGTTGCGAATTTAGTACCATTACGTCTGGAACGGAGCGGGAGCGCAGCTTCGCTGGAATACTTCCTTGCCGATGATATAAATTTTAGTATGATATAGCGATGCCTTTAAGTAGAAAGAGGAATTGCTAAAAATAAGTATAAATAAGAGAGGGGAATGAGAGATGGCTCAGTTGTCAGAACAGCAGATTATTAGTATGGCGGCAAATGCTTCCGCTATTAGTAATGCGAGGAAAATTTCCAGTAAGGGAGGGTTTGTGAGTTTATCAAAATCTGAAGATGGAACATTTTATATGGGAGAGTGCAGTGGGAGCGGAAAAACAAATTATATTACATCTGTAGATTTTATAAATCCAGAAGAACCTGTTTGTCGATGTAGTTGTCCTAGTCACCAATATCCTTGTAAGCATAGTTTGGCGTTATTATTTGAAATCTATGAAGAAAAGTCATTTACTATTTGTGAGATACCAGAGGATATTTTACAAAAAAGAGAGAAAAAAGTGCAGAGAGAGCAAAAGAAAGAGGAAAAGAAAAAGGAACCTCCCAAGGTGAATAAGGCAGCTCGTACAAAAAAGATGAAAAAACAATTAGAAGGGCTTGCTATGACAGAGCAGGTTATTACACAGCTTTTGCAGGCAGGATTGGGGACGATAAGTGGAAATTCTATAAAGGTATATAAAGATCTTGCGAAACAGTTGGGAGATTATTATTTGCCTGGACCTCAGCTTTATATAAAGCGTTTGATTTTAGAGATAGAGGAATTGCAAAAGGATTCAGATAATCGACATTATCAAAAGGCGATTGGTATTTTAATAAAATTACATGCTCTGGTAAAGAAGTCTGCGATCTATCTCAATGAAAAATTACAATCAGATGAGATAGGAGATGAAGATACCGTTTTATATGAGGAATTAGGTGGTATTTGGCAGTTAGATCAATTACAGAGGATGGGATTAAAAAAAGAAAATGCTAGAATTTTGCAGTTATCTTTTCAAGTTTATCTGGATAGAGCAAAAGAAGAATATATAGATTTGGGATATTGGACAGATTTAGATACAGGAGAGATATTTACAGTTTATAATTATAGACCATTGAAGGCATTAAAATACATAAAACAGGAGGACAGTATTTTTGATGTGTTGAATATTCCAGCGTTGACATATTATCCGGGGGGAATGAATAGGAGAATTCGCTGGGAAGGGGCTAAGTTTATTCCTGTCAGTCCAAAAGATTTAAAAAATTTAAAAGAAAAGGCATATCAAGATATTCAGACAGTGGCAAAAGTGGTGAAAAATGAAATTAAAAATACTTTAGTGGATAATAAAGTAGTGCTTTTGTTAGCTTTTGAAAGGATTGGGGTAGCAGAGGAAAGTTATATTCTCAAAGATCATACAGGTTCTACTATTTTATTAAAGGATATAGAGGGGGAAGAAAAAACGATAGATAAACTTTCTATATTGCCAGATGAAAAATTTTTAGAAGGACAGATGGTATTGGGAGCATTTTTTTATGATGAGGAAACAAAACGAATTTGTATGCAGCCTTATAGTATTATTACAGAAGAGCAGGTGGTGAGGTTGCTTTATTAAAAGGGACTTTATTATTTTATTGATGAAAAAGTTTAAAAGTTAGTTTTGTGTCTGAAGGAAAAAATGTGAGAATGGAGGGAAATTATGAATTTAAGCCCATTATATGAACTTAGGGAAAGGCTTGCAGGCAGCGGGATTGCAGGGGTGAATTTAATAAAAGAGGACTTTCGTTTATCGCGTGCGATAGAAGCGTTAGAACCACTTGCAAAAGCAGCGCCTGTTTTTCAGAAAATATATGATACGGCAAAAGAGGCGATAAAACCAGAGTGTGAAAATCCAACAGGAGTTCTTTTGGATGCTTTGGCGCTGGTTGATGCGGTAATTTATACACAGGGTATAACAGAAACGAAGAAAGAACCAGAGAAAATTTTATTTGGAAAGGTGAAAGAATATCAAAATATCTCTTATAGTGTGCTCACGCCTTTATTAGAGGCATTGACGACAACTGGAAGTCAGAGATTGGAAATCGTGAAAGAGGTATACCAAAATCATCCAGAATATTTGAATGATTATCGTGTTTTTTATGCTTTTGTGGGAGCGCTATCGGATAATTATACAGAGCTTGCAGAACAGGTGGAGGAAATACTCTGTAAAGAGGATGAAACCATTATTCCTATTTTGAAAAAAGAATTGTCATTAAAAGAATTGGCAACAGGTGCGGAGAAAAAGAAGGGAATGCAGCGTTATGTTCATGTGATAGAAGCGATAGCAAAAGAAAAGGAGAATGATTATTATTTATATTTGGCAGAAGAAGCTACAAAAGGAGTAAAGCAAGCTGCGATAGAAGCACTTCGCCATAGTAAGGAAAATGTGGAATATCTTCTTCGTTTGGTGAAAACGGAAAGAGGAGCGAATAAAAAAGCAGCACAATATGCGCTGTCTTTTCTAGAATCACCAGAAATATTTTCTTATTGGGAAAAAGAGATAAAAAAATCTCCTGATAGTGTAAAAGAATTTTTGCGATTCTCTTCTGTAAGAGAAGTTTCTGATATCATAGCAAAAGGATGGATAGAATTATTAAAACAGATTTTAGAAAAAAAAGAGATAACAGAAGAAGAATTTTTGAATTTATATGTCTATGGGGAAATGCTTTTAGGAAAAGATACCGAAGCAATTTGTGAAGGATATGAATTTTTAGCGAAGGAAGAGAAAAATTTTGAAAAGATAATAGCGCCAAAACAGATAAGGAAAGATGAACACACAATTAATTATTATGGATATAGTTATTCTGCTTTAAGTGTAGGGCAAAAACGTCAATATTCTATAGCACAGATTTTTAGGGAGAAATTATTAGAGAATTTATTATATCAGGAGAGTCCAGCTCTTATAAAGCTGATAGAGAAGTTATATAAAACATATGGAAAGAGTTATGCACCACACGCTTTTTTAGGGGCACTACTTCAAAAAAAGAAAGAAGATGTCTATGAAGAATTTGCTCCTTTGATCGATGAAAAAGTAAAAATGAGAATAGAACAAGAAGAAGGGAAAGAAAAAGGAAAGGGTGATAACTCTTGCTTTTTTAATATATTAGGCAGGATACAATATGATGAAAAAAATGATAGCCATTATTTATATCAGCCATTTTTTGACTATAAGACTTCTAAACTGATCCCATGTAGAAGACCTTTAAAAGAAAAATTAGATGAGAAATGGTATTTATTTTTGACAGATTCTAAGTTAAATAAAAGCAAAACATTTTATTACACATATGATAATGAAAATCTAAATCGACAGTATTATTATGGTTATAATCAATATGATGCTATGCTAGTAAATATTACAGATATTCATTCTTCCAACAGCAGAAAAATAGTCGGAAATTATATTTATGAGCGTACACTACAATTAGGGGAGAAAGAAGAAAAGGGAAATCAAATTTATTCTTATTATGAATGGTTGAGATATTTAAAATGGGAAAATAAGCAGGGAATGTTAGTTGCATATTTAAAAAAGAAGAAGAACCATACATTTTGGGATATTAAAAGAAAATTAGAGATATTAGGATTTACAAATGAACAATTTCAAAAAGAATTAGAACAGATTATAGAAGCGATAAATAAAGGAGAAATTTCTCTAAATGATAGGGATAGGGATTCATTTTTAAAATATTATGAAACATCAAAGAATACCACTATATCATAACAGTGAGATAAATATAGATAGCTTGTTGCTTTGCAGAAATAAAAAGATGGAAACATGTTTTAGATGAGAAAGGAGAATATATGAAACAGAAAAGTCAGATACAACGTATGCCAGCAGAAGAATTATTCCAAGATGAAATAGAAGCTTTAATAAAAGCAGAGAAAGATCCCATTCCCACTGGGTGGAAGATGTCTCCTCGTTCTGTGCTCACTTATATTACGGGAGGGAAAGTGGGAAGAAAGGTGATCACTCCGAAGTATATCGGTCATAAGAGGTTGGTAGAAATTGCAATTTCTACCTTGGTGACAGATCGTGCGCTGCTTTTAATCGGAGAACCAGGGACAGCAAAATCATGGCTGTCAGAACATTTGAGCGCTGCGATTAATGGGGATTCTACGAAGGTGATTCAGGGAACTGCTGGAACGACAGAAGAACAAATTCGTTATTCTTGGAATTATGCGATGTTAATCGCACAAGGGCCTTCTAAAGAGGCGATGTTAAAAAGTCCTATTTTTCGTGCGATGGAAACGGGAACGATAGCTAGAGTAGAAGAAATTTCTAGATGTGCTTCAGAAGTGCAGGACGCTCTGATTTCTATGTTATCAGAGAAAAGAATTTCTGTGCCTGAATTAGCGATGGAAGTGCCAGCACAAAAGGGATTTTCTATTATTGCTACTGCGAATACCAGAGATAAGGGAGTAAACGAGATGTCTGCAGCCTTGAAAAGAAGATTTAATATTGTAGTACTCCCTTCTCCGTCTAATTTAAAATCAGAGATGGAAATTGTGAAAACTCGTGTAGAACAGCTTTCAGAAAATTTGGATTTAAATGCACAGATGCCGACAGAAGATGTGGTAGAAAAAGTATGTACTATTTTCAGGGAATTGCGAGATGGAATGACACTAGATGGAAAACAGAAGTTAAAGACTACCAGTGGGGTTTTATCTACTGCAGAGGCAATTTCTTTATTAGCCAATAGTATGGCATTGGCAGGGAGCTTTGGAAGCGGAACGATTTCGGAATATGATTTAGCTGCTGCATTACAAGGAGCTGTGATAAAAGATGAAGAAAAAGATGGTATGGCATGGAAGGAATATTTGGAAAATATTATGAAAAAGCGCGGCGGTGCGTGGTCTGACCTTTATAGGGAATGCAAGGAGTTGAATAACTGATGGAACAAGAAGTTATTATTTATGGAATACGCCATCTTTCTTCTGCAGGAGCTTTTCATTTGCGCGAGCTTTTAGAGAGAGTGAAGCCAGCTATGGTATTGGTAGAAGGACCTAGTGATATGACTGAGCAGATGGAACATATTGTATCAGAAGATACAAAACCTCCCATCGCAATTATGGCATATACAAAAGAAACTCCGATTAAAACAATTTTGTATCCGTTTGCTGTATATTCTCCAGAATATGAAGCTATCCGCTGGAGTTTTGAACATCAGGTGTCATGTCGCTTTATTGACTTGCCCTCTGGAACATTTTTAGCTATTCGAGATCTGGATTTAGAACAAAAAGGGGAAGAAAATATCAATTCTTATGTCTATCAGAAATTGGATGAGCTTTCAGGAGAAGAATCACAGGAAGGATTTTGGGAAAGAAATTTAGAGCATACGACAAAAGAAGAAGATTATTTTTATGGAGCGCGTGAATTTGGAAAGCAATTAAGAAGCTTGACAGAAAAAAGTGACCCAAGTTATGCTGAGAATTTAGTCAGGGAAGCATATATGAGAAGGCAGATTGAAAAGGCGAAGAAAGAAACAAATGGCGATATTGTAGTGGTGACAGGCTCATATCATGTGGAAGGTCTATTAGGAGCTTCTCCTGTTATGACAGAAGAGGAAGAAAAAAAATTGCCGTTTATTCCTTCGGCTAGGACTTTAATGCCTTATTCCTATTATCGGCTATCTGACCGTTCGGGCTATGGAGCTGGGAATAAAGCTCCTGCATATTATGAACTTTTGTATGAGGGTATGCAGCAAAATGATATTTCCTATGCTGGCTATTCTTATTTATCAAAAATAGCAGCATACCAAAGAAATTATGGGCATATGGTGTCTTCAGCAGAAGTGATAGAGGCTATGAGGCTCGCAGTTTCTTTAGCAGGGCTTAAGGATAAAAAGATTCCAAATCTTCAGGATTTAACAGATGCAGCGATTACTTGTATGGGACATGGGCACTTTTCAGAGATAGCACTCGCGGTAGCGGATACTCAAATAGGGACAAAAATAGGTTCTCTGCCAGAGGGGGTGAGCCGCACTTCTGTACAAGAAGATTTTTATCGTTTATTAAAAGATTTAAAGTTGGAGAAATATAAATCTTTGACAGCGCAGGATTTACAATTAGATTTGAGAGAGAAATTAACAGTAAAATCAGAGAAATCTGCGTTTTTAGACTTGAACCGTTCGTTTTTTCTGCATCAGTTGAGTATTTTGGGAATTCATTTTGCGGATTATCAACCTGTCAGTCAAGATAGAGCTACATGGGCGGAACATTGGGTATTGCGTTGGACACCAGAAGCAGAAATTGAAATTGTGGAAGCTGCCCTAAAAGGGGAAACAATAGAATATGCGACTTCTTATGTTTTAAAAGAACGTGTGGAAAACAGTACTTCTATCAGTGAAATCGCACAGGTGATCAGAGATACTTCTCTGTGTGGAATGGAAAGTTCTATGATATATGCGACAGCCGCTTTACAGAGATTGGCAACAGAAGCAGCCGCTATTTTAGATATCGCAAAGACAGCAAAAGATATTTCTTTTGTAATACAATATGGGACGATTCGCCATTTGAATCCAGAACCGTTAAAGCCTATTTTAGAACAATTATTTTTAAGGGGCTGTCTATTGTTAGTAGGAAGTTGTATTTGCGATAATAATGCAGTCACACAAGTAATTGAAGCGATGGGACAGATCAATGAAGTATCTATAGTACATGATTTTTTAAATAAAGAACAATGGATACAGATATTACATACAGTAGCTCATAGAGATGACTTAAACACAAAGGCATCTGGATATGCGATGGCTATTTTATTAGAACGAAGTGAAATAAATGGAGAAGAATTGGCAATAGAAGTGCAAAGAAGGCTTTCTAAAGGTGTTCCAGCAGATTTAGGTGCTTGTTGGTTTGAAGGACTATCTTTAAAAAATAGATATTCTCTTATCGCTAGAATGAGTTTGTGGGAGAAATTGAGTGAATATTTAGATTGTTTGGATGAAGAAGAGTTTAAAAGGGCATTAGTTTTTTTGCGTAGAGCATTTGCAGACTTCACCCCAAAAGAGAAAAGTGATATAGCAGAGAATTTGGGGGAGATATGGAACTTAAATCCACAAAATGTAAGTGAGATTTTAAATGCACAGATGACAGAAGAGGAAGAGGATACATTAAAAGAATTAGAAGAATTTAATTTTGATGATATCTAATGATATTAGGTGATTGCGAAAGTGAAAAAGGGGGACGCTGCGGCAAGGAAGTATTCCAGCGAAGCCGCGCTCTCGCTCCGTTCCAGACGTAGCGGTACTAAATTCGCAAATCCCGCTTCTTGCGGGTTTGCTTATTAAGTACCGACGTCTTCCAAGGGGCTTCTTATGGAATACTTCCTTGCCTCCGCTCGTTTGTTGGCTGTTCTACTTTTTGAAAAGCGAATGTTACGATAACTTATGAAATCTCAGGGAGGAGATATACAGAAGTAACTCTCAAAAAGGTTAGTATTTATATATCGTTCGGAGTTTCGTAATTATCTACTAATGATAGGAATGAAATGAGAATTATAACAGAATAAAGTCGATTCTAAATTAGTTTAAAAATGTATGGATAGAAAAAAGTTTCAGAATGATTTTAGATATTATCAGAAAGGGAATATTTTTATGGATGATAAAGAGAGAGTAAAGCGGTGGAGGTTGATTTTAGGAAACGATTCTAGCCAACAGTTTGAACAGATGGAAGGAATGGAAGGCTTCTATCTCAGTGAAGAACAGATGTTGATGGATCAAGCATTGGCGGCTATTTATAATAACAGCAGCGGAGGAAGTTTTGGAGGTGGCGGAGGAAAAAATCCTTCTTCTCCTATGATTTCTAAATGGCTTGGAGATGTGAGAAGTTTATTTGATAAAGAATTGGTGACTATCATTCAGACAGATGCGATGGAGAAATGTGGTTTAAAACAATTAATTTTTGAACCAGAATTATTAGAACATTTAGAGCCAGATATCGGATTAGCTTCTACTATTTTGATGTTAAAAGATCAGATTCCGAAGCGTTCTAAAGAGAGTGTACGAGCATTTATTAAAAAAATCGTAGAACAAATCAATAAACTGTTAGAAAGTGATATCAAACGCTGTGTGACCGCTGCTTTAAATAAAAGACAACATTCTCCTATTCCCTCTGCTGCTGCATTAGATTTTAAATATACTATTAATCGGAATTTAAAAAATTATAATCCAGATTTAAAGACAATTATTCCAGAGAGATTTTATTTCTTTGATCGTTCTACCATGACAGCAAATAAACATATGGTTATTGTGGATATAGATCAGAGTGGTTCTATGGGAGAATCCGTCATTTATTCTTCTATTATGAGCTGTATCTTAGCTAGTATGTCTGCTATTAATACTAGAATTGTAGCTTTTGATACAGAAATAGTGGATTTGACAGAAAAAACAGATGATCCAGTAGACTTATTATTTGGTATTCAGCTAGGTGGAGGAACAAATATTAATAAGTCAGTGGCATATTGTGAACAGTTTATTGAAAATCCAGCGAAAACATTATTTTTTCTAATTACTGACTTAGAAGAAGGAGGGAATCGAGCTGGGTTATTAAGAAGATTAGAGGATTTAAAACAGTCAGGTGTGACAGTGATATGTCTATTGGCGATTGCAGATGGAGGACGTCCTTATTATGATGCACAGATGGCAGAAAGAGTTTCTAAGATAGGAATTCCTTGCTTTGCATGTAATCCACAGATGTTGCCACAACTTTTAGAAAGAGCATTAAAAGGACAAGATTTAGTAGCATTTCAGAAAGAATTTGAAAAGAGAAAGAAATAAAAAGTTTAAAAAAGATAGGAAAAACTATAGTTAATATATTTTAGCTTTTTCTATCTTTTTTTAAATTAGAATATGAAACATAAAGGTATTTTTTTAATAAAAGTTATCTAATTTTATGCAAAAAAGTAAGATTTTTTGCACATATAAATTCTATTATATTTTACAACTTATCTGATAAAAAGTCTATATAAATTTTCCATAAAATACATTTTTTCAATATTCAAAGATTAGTGGATATAGGAAAAGATTAACGAATGGTTCGCGCAGGAACGAATCTATTCCAACGAAGCCGCGCTCCCGCTTTGTTCCAGACGTAGTGGTACTAAATTCGCCAACCCTGTGGGTTTGCTCATTAACGGGCAAGCGTCTTCCAAGGGGCTTCTTTCGGAATAGATTCGTTCCTGCGCTAGTTTGTATCATGGGCGAGTCTGTAAGGTACGATTGTTCGTTATGAAATGAGGTTTTTATTTGATTATGTAATTCATTTTTTATAAACTAGCCGAAATAAAAAACTAGCAGAGAGAAGGAACGAATTCCAAAAGAAGCCCCTTGGAAGACGTCGGCACTTAATGAGCGGTGCGGTCACG
>CAJUHN010000144.1 GCA_910585935.1 uncultured Lachnospiraceae bacterium
CTTGCGGGTTTGCTTATTAAGTGCCGACGTCTTCCAAGGGGCTTCTTTTGGAATACTATTCCATCTTACGCTAGTTTATCGGCATGGCTAGTATATAAAAATTCTATAATCCTAAAATAACATAATAAAAGTCTTTTACAATAATTGGATTCCCTTTTTATAAATTAGAAAACAACCATCTAGCAAAGGCAAGGAAGTGTTCCATAAAAAGCCCCTTGAAAGACGTCGGCACTTAATGAGCGGTACGGTCACGCTTTAAAAATTTAGTACCGTTACGTCTGGAACAGAGCGAAAGCGCGGCTTTGTTGGAATACTTCCTTGCCTTTGCGTTCCTCTTTGATTTTAAAGTAGGCTAAACTATAACTTGTATCTATTAAGTTTTCAGAAAATAAAAGCTGTCTTTATAATTGTATTATCATTCCATCATAAGAAACTATAATTCCATAAGGTTCTGCTAATTCACATAACTCTTCATAAGTAGCTTGTCCATAATGTGAAAAATGGTTTATTATGACGCCTGTTTTCTCTGTCATGCAGCCGATTTCCTTTAACTTTTCTATTACTTCTAAAATATTAGGAAAACCCATATGAGTTCCATCATCTCTATTTTTTCCATGTGTACAATCTAAACTGACTAAAGATAGTTCTTTCCCCTTTAAATATTCCCAAGTTTCTTCTAAAAACCAGCCTGTATCATGGGCATAGAGAAATCTTTTCTCTTTTTCTTCTACGAAAAAAATCCCTGATTTTTCATCTAATTTATGATTTGCTGGAAGATGCGTCAAGAAAACACCACTTTCAGACTTTATTGTTTTATAATACTCTAATAAATGAAATTCGATAAAATCTATCTCTTCTTTCTTAAATTCTCCTATCACAGCTTCTTTTAATACTTTTTTAGTTTCTTCATTTCCATAAAGTTTAAGTGGTGTATCATCTTTTAAAGTCGCATAACACCCCGGCATACGCAGTAATAATTCTGTTGGAGTGAAATGGTCAGAATGGGAATGTGTGATAAATACATCTTTTATAGCTGCTAAATTTAAATTCAGCCTAAGTGATAAGGAATAAATGTCTGGTGGAAAATCGATTAAAGTTGTGTCATTAATCACGCATCCAGAACGCCCTCGAAGATTACGTCCTCCCCTATTTCTGGCGATTTTACATGTTTCACATTCACAAAATATCGCTGGAATTCCTTCTGCGGCGGCTGTTCCTAAATATTGTATTTTCATTTTTATTCCTCCTCTTTTCATAACTTTTCTATAAATCTTAACTATTTTTTTACCAAAAATCTTTTATATATTATTTTAAATTATATTAGTTTGTAAATTATAGTTTCCTCTATGTTAGATTGTTTTCTCTCATCTTTTTGTCAATGAAAAGTATCTACGCTGTAGTCATGATAATGGAAACCAAACCACCGCCCAGGCATATCTCCCGGAAAGTGAGGAGCATCATAGGTAATAAATTGGTCTTCTATAAGTGCTTCTGGTGTATAACAGTGAGTATTGTTTAGTAAAAGTTTCCAAAGCCGTTGAAATATGTCAGCGTATTCTGGGGCAGCGGACAAGTCATGTTGTTCCATAGGATCTTTGTTCAGATCAAATAGCAAGGTATGGTTTCCAATAGCAGAATAGACTAACTTGATTTTCTGTTCCATGACACAGAAATTTCGGTTCAGACTGTTGCCGAAAAACAGTCTATCTTTTTGTAAAGCTGAAGGAGAAAGCAAATTTTTCCCAGAAAGTTCTTTTGGACAAGGCTGTCCTGCTATAGCTAGAATAGTGGGGTACAAGTCTGCTAAAGTGACGAGATGATCCACTTTCAGGTTATGAGGAAGTCCTCTTCCTTGAGGTGGCATGATCAACAAAGGCACATGAGCACTTCCTTCAAAAAAAAGATTTTTCTGAGACATATGATGATCTCCTAACATCTCTCCATGATCAGAGGTAAAGATCACCCAAGTGTTTTGAAATAAATTGTTTTCTCGCAGAGCGCTGAAAATACGCCCTATTTGATAGTCCACTTGCGTAATACAGGCATAATATGCCCTGCGGCTAGCCTGTTTTTGTTCTGTCCCCAGAAGGTGCATATTCGTGTTTTCATAAGCCCCAGCCAAAAATCCTTGGGGAGTGTCTTCTATAGTTTTTGACCAATCACCTGTCACAGGAAAAGGAAGGGAAATATTAGCATATAGCTCCCAAAAATTCCGACAAGGGTCAAAAGGTGGATGAGGCTTGGTAAAGCTAGTCCAGAGGAAGAAAGGACGAGAAGTATCTCGAGTTTCCAAAAAATCAATGGTTTCATCGGCAATCCAAGTGGTAATGCTGTCCTTTTCCTCTACGGTAGAGAGAACGGGTTCTATTTCACATTCTCCTATTCCATGGATCTTTGGACGTGCGAAGGGTTGTTTTTTATCGTATTCCCGCATATAATCTAAAGGCAGACGCATCTGCTCAAAGCCATAATGTGCCCTTGCAGGCTCAAAATGCATTTTGCCCTTAGCACAAGTCTGATAGCCTGCATCTGTTAACATAGCAGGCAGAGTAACACGATTTTTGGTACATTTCTGCATAAAAGCTGTATGAGAACCATTAGAAGTTACACCGCTTTCATAGCCTTCCACTCCAGTCATAATAGTAGTACGAGAAGGAACACAAATGGGACAGCCAGCATAACAACTGGTATAGCTAGACCCCATAGCGGTCATGTAATTTAGATGAGGAGTAAAAATACTTTGATTTCCCCAAGCATTAATCGTGTCAAAACGCTGTTGATCCGTAGTGATTAACAGGATATTGTCTTTTGACATAAGAAACCTCCTTTAACATTTCTTAACGCAACTATTTCCATAACTTTTTTATAAATCTTAATGATTAAATAGCTTCATCTAATAAATGACTTCTATTTCCATAGTAAAAAATGTCTAATTCATGTAAAGCGCGTGTGCATGAAATATACAATATTTGTCTGTCCCTTTTGGTATGATACTCACTTTCTGTCACTTCTGGCACTATTACATGATCAAACTCTAAACCCTTTATTAAATAAGAATTTGTAATTAAAATACCCTCATGAAAATTATCATCCTCTTTATTCATGAGATAGCATTTCCTTTTATAAATTGCATCAAGGCTTTGATACAATTTATGGGCTGCTACCGAAGATTTACATATAATAGCCATAGTTGTTATCTTAGATAAATCCAACTCGTCCATTTTTCTTTGAAGCATCTCAATCATATGAGAATAATTATCACACTCTTCTAATACAGGCTTTTTTCCATGTCGTCCAAAAATTTCTGTATCTGTTAAATTACATAATCGCCTACAAAAATCGCCTATTTCATAAGTAGAACGATAGTTTTTCATCATTTTTACTATAGTGAGTTTTTCACCAAAAATTTCCTGTATGGTATCTAGAACAGTAGTATTTTCTCTATCAACTACTTGATTTATATCACCAAGGATAGTCATTCTACATTGAAATAAATAATTTAGAATCTCATATTGAACCATAGAATAATCTTGCATTTCGTCAACAATGACGTGTTTTATTCTATCAAACTTTGACTTCTCTTTTCCATTTAACATAAAATTTAAAAGTACGATAGGAAAAACATCTTCATAAAAAAGAATATCATCTGAAATATAATCTTTTTCCAAAATATCATATTTATGACTCATCTGTCCGATGAACTGACTATATATCTGTACTATATCTGTTATTTTTGCCATACTTCGCAGAGATTGTTTTATTTCATTTCTAAAATTAACAGATACTATTATATTTTTATCAGATTCATATATATCAGCTAATCTATCACCAATTTTGTCTATTCTCTCAAATATTGGCATATGGGTAAATGTTATTCTAAACAATTTCTCTATCTGATCTTTTTTAAATATATAGTCATTTAGTTTATAATCTGAAAAACTAAATAATGTTCCTTCTAAGTTTGATACAAATTTTTTTATTTCTATCAAAAATAAAGTTCCACTTTTGAATCTTATTCTCTGTAATCTGTTGTCATTTTCTTCCTTGCAAGTTATAATATACTCCATCTGCTGATATTTTGATTCAAATTTTCTTATCTCCTTCATTTCATGAGCAGCTATTTCATCAAAATTTACTTCTGATATATTCTGCTCTCCCAGTTCAGGAAGTACATTAGAAATATAATCTGAAAAAATACTATTTGGTGAAATAATCAGTATTTCACTTGATTTTAGATTTTTACGGTTTTGATATAATAAAAATGCGATTCTATGAAGTGCAATAGATGTCTTTCCAGATCCAGCAACCCCTTGTACAACCATGACTGTTGATCCCTGATCACGAATAATTACATTCTGCTCTCGTTGAATAGTCGCTACAATATTTCTCATTTTTGTACTTCCATTTTCTGAAAGTTCTTTTTGCAGAATTTCATCATCTACCTTAAAATCAGAACTCAGCACATATTCTAATTCACCTTTTCTAACTTTTAATTGCCTCTTTTGAACAATTTTACCCTTCATATAACCAATAGGAGCTTCATAATAGGCTTCTCCCAAGTCAAAATCATAATACATACTACAAACAGGAGCTCGCCAGTCAAAAATTATTGTTTTCCTTCCATTTTTGCTTCTCAATCCCCCTAATCCAATATACATTATTTGCACATCTTCTTCTGTATCACCGTCATAAACAAAATCAATGCGCCCAAAATATGTATTATTTTGTAGTTTTAATAATAATCTTTTTTTATCTGCTTTTGTTTCATAACTATCAAATTCTTCTGAAATAGTCACTCTATTAGAAACAATTTCTCCAAAATCCATCTCATATAAATTTTCCCATAAATAATGTTTTTGGTTTATGATATCTGTTTTACTTGTATTTAATTGTTCCTCTACTTTATCTATCTGTTCCTTAATAATCATCTGCACTTTTTCAAGATGTTCTTTTTCTTCTGTAATAATAACTTCATTATTCTCCATATTCTGTCCCCTCCCCCTTTAATCTCTTTCTTCACGAAGAAAATATTTTCTATTATTTTATCACGTTAAAATCCATTTAGCAATTATTATATGCCTTTTCCTTTCCAAAAATATTACCGTTCAGCCTACTTTAAAGTCAAAGGTTCTCTTCGGAAAGACATCTTTCCAACGAAGCCACGCTTTCGCTCTGTTCCAAACGTAATGGTACTAAATTCGCAGCCCCTTACGGAACTGCTCATTAAGTGCCAACGTCTTCCAAGGGGCTTCTTTTGGAATGATGTCTTCCCTCCGCTAGTTTATAACATAGACAAAATTACTGAAATAAAATTGCCATTATTAGTATAAGCTATAAAGTGATTATGGTTATTCGATATTTGCGAAAATAAGTTTCTTGTATACAATATGATTTTTTCATTTTTCTTAGAATAATCAACAAATTAGCGAAGCCCTTTGTCAAAATGTTCTTTCACACATTTTTTCATTACAAATACATAATAGAAATGTCAAATAATATTTAAATAGAAACAGCGCTAATTGATTATCTTATCAACTAACGCTGGCTCTGTTAATTTTCGCTTTGTATTCTTTTTAAAGAAAAACTTTGTTTTGTATCTTCTTTATCAGTTTGTTTTATAGTTTTGACACCAAATATAAAATAGATGATATGGCATATCCAGATTACTGTTAGAATGATACGTCCTACAAGAACATGACTCATCATAACAAATCCTAATCCCATCAATAAACTCACACTTATAAGAACTGTTATTTTCGCTTTTATTGTCATCCCCTTTTTCTTTACAAAGGCTTCTAAATGCCTTTTGTATATCTTTGTATGAAGAAACCAATTATGTAGTCTTTTTGAGCTATTGGCGAAGCAAAATATTGTCACTAAAAAAAATGGAACAGTAGGCAGAATAGGCAGTGCAATTCCTATACAGCCTAATCCCAAACAAACAAAACCTATCATTAAATATAATAATCTTTTTATTTTCACAATTTACTCTCCTATCTTTTCTTAATTTGATTTTCAATTTCTGTACTTTTCATTTATTAGCTCATTCTTCCATTCTCTACAGAATAAATGGTATCCGCAATTCGCATAGTAGACTGCCTATGTGATACTAAGACTACGGTTTTTCCCTCTCGTTCTTCATGAAGAGATTTTAAAATTACAGCTTCATTTAGGCTGTCAAGATTACTGGTAGGTTCATCTAGCAGAACAAAAGGGGCATTATGTAAAAAAGCTCTCGCTAGTCCTAAACGCTGTCTTTCACCGCCAGAAAGGGTGTCTCCTAATTCACCCACAGAGGTATTATATCCTTTAGGCAGGCTCATAATAAAATCATGTATGGACGCCTTTTTGCACGCAGTTTCTAGCTCTTCTTGTGTTGCATCAAGTTTGGCAATACGCAGATTACAAGCAATACTGTCATGAAATAGATGTGTCTGTTGGGTTACAAGGCTTTCCATATCTCTTAAATTAGCAGTATTTATTTGTGAAATTTCTGTATTTGATATCTTCACACTACCACTTTGTACATTCCAAAATCGCATCAGAAGTTTTAATAACGTCGATTTTCCGCTGCCGCTCTTGCCTACGATACCTATAATAGAATGTTGTGGAATGTTTACTGATATATCAGAAAGAACCTCTTCTTCATCATAAGAAAAAGTTACATGTTCTGCTGCTGCACCAGAAAAAGAGAGTTCATTCTCTTCTGTTATTTCCTTTACTAAAGGACTCTCCTCCAAAATATCTAATACCCGATTTCCTGCTGCAAATGTATTCTGGAGGGTGCTGCCTAAATTCGCTAAAGCGACTACAGGTCCAAAAGAACTCATTAATGCAATCGTAGAGATTAATACACCATCAACTTCTATTCTTCCCTTTTGATAGAGCATAATAGAAAGGAATAACATAATAAGGTCAGATAGTAAAATAATTGTATTTGTAATAGCGATATTACGCCCTATTATTTTTTTCATTCGTTCTTCATTTATTATAAGGGCATCTGTCTTTTGATTCATCTCTTCTAGTCGTTTTCTTTCCTGTCCATATTGAATAGTTTCAGAGAGTCCACGCAGATTGTCTAATACAAAACTGCTTAAATCTCCCGATTGAGTACGAAATTGTATTCCATCATCACCACTTGCTTTAGAAATCAATATAGGAATAACAATTCCTACTATCAGATAAATTGCTAGCGCTGTTATTCCCAACAACCAATGAAATCTTCCAATAAACAGGCATAACACAATGGTAAACAGAAATGCTATCGCTGCTGGGGAAATGGTATGGGCGTAAAATACTTCTAATAGTTCAATATCTGATGTAATTATGGATATTAAATTTCCTTTATCCTTTCCTTCTAATTTCGCAGGGCAGAGCTTTCTAAGTGCCTGAAACACTTTATCACGAATGAAAGCTAATAGTTTAAAAGCAATAAAATGATTACATGCTTGTTCTGCATAGCGTAAAATTCCTCTGAGTAAGGCGAATACGCATACACAGATAAAAATTACTGTCAATGTAGGAGCAGAAAATCCTAACAGGTTTAATACAGCATAACCACCAAAAATGGTGAGAAAAGATGCACATAAATGCCCTAAAAATCCCATTAAAATAGCTAATAGCATATATCCTGTCAAAGGTTTTATTAATTTTATAAGCTGTGTCATCACAGTAAAATTGCTTCTTCTTTTCATTCTGTACTACTATCCTTTCTGTAATTTTCTAAACTCTGCTGTGCTTTCCACAGCTTTTCATAGATACCATTTTTTGAAAGTAGTTCTTTATGTGTTCCACTTTCTGTAATTTTTCCCTTTTCCATCACATAAATGTTATCTGCTTTTATTACATTTGCAAGGCGATGAGAGATCAGAATCACTGTTTTAGATTTCGCAAGTATATAAATTTGCTCCATGATATTATTTTCACTCTCTACATCAATATTAGAAGTCGCTTCATCAAAAATATAGACTGAACTGTCGTGCAATAATGCACGCGCTAAAGCCAACCTCTGACACTGTCCACCTGAAAGGTTAGAAGCTCTCTCCATAAGAAAAGTATCTAATCCATTTTCACCTCTTAGAAAGTCTGCCAGTTTAGTTTGTTCTAATACTTCCCATAACTCTTCTTCTGTAGCATCTGATTTTCCCATCTGTAAATTTTCCTTTATTGTGCCTTTAAATAAATAACTATTATGGCTGATATATGTAAAATTTTTCATCAAACTTTCTTCACAGATATCAGAAATTAATTTTCCTCCTATACTGACAGAACCAGTATATCCTCTATTTCTTCCCATCAAAATTGCAGCAATCGTTGATTTCCCACAACCACTCTCCCCAACAATAGCAGTAAAATTGCCCTTGGGAAAAATTATATCGACGTTATGTAAAATTTCTCTCTCTGGTTCATAAGCAAAACATACCTTAGAACACACAAGGGTGCAGTCATCTGGAACATTCTGTTTTCCTGTTTCTTTGTTTTCTGGCAAATCTAATAATCGAAAAATCTTTCCACTCGCTGCCATTCCATTCATAGCAATATGAAAAAAGCTTCCAAGCTGACGCATGGGAAGAAAGAAATCTGCAGAAAGCAAAATAATTAAGAAACAGCCAGCAACTGATATATGACCTGCTCGATATTGAGTTGCTGCCATAATCACACCTAAAGCCGCTCCTCCATAAGCAATGAGATCCATAATGGTAATAGAATTAAGCTGCATAGTTAACACTTTCATAGTAATCACGCGAAATTTTTCTGATTCTTGATTCATTTCCTCATTTTTGTATTCATCTGCTTGATAAATTTTTAAAGTAGTAAGTCCCTGTAAATTCTCTAAAAAAGTATCTCCTAATGCAGTATATTGATCCCAATATTTAGAAAGCAGCTTTTTCGCCCAAGTTTGTACTACTGCAATAGAGATTGGGATAAGTGGAACACAGATTAATAAAACAATAGCTGCTGGTATGTTTATAAAGCACAATACAACAAAAAGTGTCAAAGGCGCGAGCATAGCATAAAAAAACTGTGGCAGATACGATCCAAAATATGTTTCTAACTGTTCTACTCCCTCTACAGCTACTTGTACAATCTCTGAGGTTTTCACCTGTTCCTTATAAGAAGCTCCTAGTTTAAGTAATTTTTCATAGATTTGTTCTCGCAGTGTTTTCTTAACTGCTTTTGAAGAAAGATAACTCATTTGGCTAGAACCTATCGCACACAAAAATCGGATAAAAATCGCCGCCGCTGCAATTATAATTATTGTAATCAAACTTTTTTTCTCTATAGTTCTCTCCAAAAGTTTTGCAAATAGTTGTGTAATACTCATCATCATCAAAATATTTGCTATAAGGGAACACCACTGAAAAATTACATTTCCCACTATATACTTTTTACTCTCATTGACTGTTCCAATCAGACGTTTATCGATCATCATATATATTCTCCTTCTTATTTATATCCTAATTTTTATGTTCTTTTATTGATAATTTAAATCATCTAAATCCAGCCTTTCTTTTTATATTTTTTTAATGTAAAATATCTTAAATTTTTCTTCTCTATTTACATCACATTTAATAAAACCATTTAGTTTTTTACTACTTACATTTGTTAGTATATACTAACTTTTATTCAAAAAAAAAGTGTTTTTTTCTCCATTTTAAAAATATAACAAATTTTATTTTACGGTGACAGTATAGCAAATCATATAAAAAAAGTCAACAAATTTTAGCTTAAAATCATTTATTATGTTACAGTTCCGTCTATTTGAACATCAAGGGTTCGCTACGGCAAGGAAGTATTCCAGCGAAGCCGCGCTTTCGCTCCGTTC
>CAJUHN010000145.1 GCA_910585935.1 uncultured Lachnospiraceae bacterium
TGCGAATTTAGTACCGCTACGTCTGGAACGGAGCGAAAGCGCGGCTTCGCTGGAACACTTCCTTGCCGTAGCGCCCCATTTTTGACTTTCCAGTAAATAAAACAATAATATTGCTTTTATTTCCATGAACTATTGAGCCAAATAAATATATAGGAATTTGATTTATCGTGAATAATACAGCATAAAATGTTTCTTTTAAAATATAGAAATAGGCTATCTTTTATTAATAGTTTTAGTATAGCAAATTTTTTATTTATTTTATATCCCTTATATTATAATTATAGCTTGATTATCATGTGAATTTGTGCTATTTGTAAAATAAATAAAAATAGAAAAGGAAGAAAAGTTAGAAGATGGAGATAGTTATATTATATGAAGATGCCGATATATTAGTATGTGAGAAGCCAGCAGGAATCGCTTCTCAGGGTACACATACACTTAGAATAGATTTATCAGATTTATTAAAAAGTCATATTCAAAAAAAAGAAGGTATAAGAAATCCATATTTAGGAATAGTGCATAGACTCGATCAGCCAGTAGGAGGAGTGATGGTTTATGCGAAAACAAAACAGGCAGCAGGAGAGTTGAGCAGACAGATTAGTGCTCAGCAGATGAAGAAAACATATTATGCTGTATTGACTAAAAAACCAGAAGAATCAGGAGTTTTAGTGGATTATATTTGGAAAGATGGAAGGACAAATATGTCATTTGTGGCAGAAGAAAAAGAGAAAGCAAAAAAGGAAGCGAAAAAGGCAGAGTTGTCTTATAAAATTTTGCGTTCTATAAAAAAGGATTCAGAAGAATTATGGTTAGTAGAGGTAAATTTAAAAACAGGTCGTCATCACCAAATACGAGTACAATTCGCACACTTTGGCTGTCCTTTGTGGGGAGATAATAAATATAATCCCCAAATAGATATACAAGTTCAAAAGGATTTAGGGTTGTTTGCCTATCAGTTGGAATTTAAACATCCTAAGACAAAGAAGAATTGTTGCTACCAAGTGCAGCCAAAGAGTGGAATTTTTTCTTGTTTTTTTGAAAAATAGTTGCTTTTGAAAAAAGATCTGATAAAATAGGACTAAAGTTATATAATTTTTTAACGGTTACTTTAGGAAATATTTCTTAAATGCATTGGAGGGAAAAAGATGCGCTATTTTGGAATAGATCGGATAAGAGAGGGCATGAAATTAGGAGGAACTTTATATACAGCGACAGGAGAAATATTATTGCGATATGGAACAGAGTTAACAGATGAATATATTAAAAGAATACAAGAGTTATCATTTAAGGGAATTTATGTAGAAGACAGCGAATCAAGAGAAATTGTAATCCCTAGTATTATCACAGAGGATTTAAAGTTAGAAACAGCCAGAGTGTTGAAAGGTATTTATACATTAGATGAAAAGCGGTTCAAAACATTAGAAATGGCGAGTTATGTCAGCAAAATAAAAAAATGTGTAGAAAGTATTGTACAACAAGTGTTATTTGATGACCGACAGGTGATAAATTTATTAGATGTGAAGACATATGATGATGTGATATATTTTCATTGTATTAATGTAGCGATTCTTTCTATTGCTATGGCAGAAACATTGAAATATAATATGAAAGAGATAGAGGAAATTGCTCTGGCAGCTATTTTACATGATATAGGAAAACGCTTTTTGCCAAAAGAATTAGTTTTTAAAACAGAAAAGTATACAACAGAAGAATGGAAAGAATATCAGAGTCATAGCAAAAAAGGATACGAATTTTTAAAGGATTATGTGAATATGTCTTCTCTTGCCTATATTGCAGTTTTACAACATCATGAAAAATATGATGGAAGTGGATATCCAGATGGTAGAAAACAAGATGATATTAATAAATATGCGAAGATAATTTCCATCGCCAATGATTATGATAAGATGTTATCCCAAAAAGATCAACATCCTGCTTCACAGCCAGCAAAAGCGTATCAGTTCATTATCCGTAATACAAATACTTTTTATGATCCAGAAGTAGTTCGTGCTTTTGCAACAAATGTAGCACTTTATCCTGTAGGAGTGACTGTAAAATTAAATGATGGAAAGACAGCGATTGTGGCAAAAAATTATAGAGGAAATCCTCTTCGTCCGTTAGTCAGAATAGTTGAACCAAAAAGTCTGAAACATTTTTTAGATTTAAAAGAAAGCCCAGATGCGAAAAATATCGCGATCACAGGTGTAGATCTGTAAATAACTGTTAGCATAAAATTTTTTCCAAAACAGATACTATTTTCAAAAGAAAAGGAAATGAGGAGAGCTGATGAAAATTTCTGATAGAGGAAAAAGAATATGTTATCTCATTGGAATTACAATAGGGGTGTATTTATCATTTCGTTATCTGCTCCCTTTAGTAATTCCTTTTTTCATTGCCTATTTGGGAGCGAATTTAATCTCTCCCATCGTAGGCTATATGGAAAAACACTGGAAAGTGAAAAGAGTAGTGGGGACTATCTTAGTCATAGTGGTATTTTTGGGGATTTTTGGAACATTTAGTATTTGGTTTCTTCAGAAGTTAATGGAACAAGCAGGACGATTTTTTTCTAATTTTTATGTCTATGAAGATGCTATTCGCCAAAAATTGTGTGATATTTGTTGTGGAATAGAGGAGAAATTTGGATTTCAGCAAAATAGTGTACAGTTTTTTATGACAGATGGAGTTACAAAACTCACTCGTATGATAGAAGAAAACGCGATGCCAACAGTAGTATCTAATTCCGTGCCAGCGATGAAGTGGATATGTGAAGCAATCGCATTGATTTTTATTATTATTGTTTCTATGGTTTTTGTTAGTAGAGATTTAGAAAAAATAAAAGAAAGACAAAAAAAGTTTGTATTTTATAAAGAATTTTCAGAAATTGAAGATAAGCTGGCACATGCGGGAGGGGCTTATTTAAAGACGCAATTTATTTTAATGTTGATAACTGCTACAGTTTGCATGATAGGACTCAGTATTTTGAGAAATGGATATGCACTTTTGATCGGAGCTACGATTGGAGTATTGGATGCTCTGCCACTGATCGGGAGTGGATTGTTTTTTATTCCGTGGATAATCATAAGTTTTTTATTTGGAAATTGGAAACAGGGAGTGGGGCTGCTTATTATTTATTTGATATGCTATTTTACGAGAGAATTTTTAGAACCTAGATTGATGGGAAAACAAATTGGGATATCGGAGTTAGAAATGATTATTAGTATGTATATTGGAATAAAGTTGTTTGGTCTGATGGGGGTTTTGCTAGGACCGGTGGGATATTTATTGATAGAAGATATTATGGTGGTATGTTTGAAGGAATGAGAGCGAAAGGGTAACGCTTTCTAGATACTATCCCTTGTAAGACGCGCTCTCGCTCCGTTCCAGACGTAGTGGTACTAAATTCGCGAACCCTTGTGGGTTTGCTCATTAAGTGCCAACGTCTTCCAAGGGTCTTTCAAGGGATAGTATCTAGAAAGCGTTACTTTACAGTCGGTGGTGTAGTTACGTTGAAACAAAGCAGCCGATAAACCAGTTTTAGATGTTTTTTAGTACATGGTTGCATAAATAATGAAGAAAAACTATATCGCTAATTAAATTATATTTACATGTTTTATTACTATAATATAGAAGTATCAATAAGTTTAGTATTTACTTGCTACGAAAATAGATTTTTATTTTCATATAGGCTGTGATAACCTTTCATAATTCGTTGAAAATTGATACAATAATATACTAGAATAACGATAACCTAGCGAAGACAAGGAATAGTTCCAAAAGAAGCCCCTTGGAAGACGTTGGTACTTAATGAGCAGTCCTGTAAAGGGCTGCGAATTTAGTATCCATTACGTCTGGAACGGAGCGGGAGCGCGGCTTCGTTGGAATATTCCTTGTCTTCGCGGAATTTTGGTTAAAATGTGAACAACAATGAGTTTTTAAAAGGGTATTGACAAATGATTTGTTCTGGAATATGATAAAAAAAGAATAGCGATGAAAAGGGATAGTATACATAGTTTTCTGTTTTCAGAGAAGGAATTGTTTGATGCGAGATTCCAACAGGGAAGATGTAGAACCTGCCTTGGAGCTCCGTATGAAAATGCGGCGTATCTGGCGTTAACAGAGAATGAGTGAATGATTTCGATCATTAAATAGGGTGGTACCGCCGATGTCTTCGGTCCCTTGGTAGGGATTAGAGGGCTTTTTTTATGCTTTCTAGTCTGAGAGAAAAAGGAAAAGGAGAAAAAATATGGCAAAGGAAAAGAAATTAGTAGAAGCGATCACTTCTATGGAAGAAGATTTTGCACAGTGGTATACTGATGTGGTAAAAAAGGCAGAATTAATTGATTATTCTAGTGTGAGAGGCTGTATGATCTTGCGTCCGAATGGATATGCGATTTGGGAAAATATTCAAAAGGAATTAGACGCGAGATTTAAAGCAACGGGTGTAGAAAATGTTTATATGCCGATGTTTATTCCAGAAAGTTTACTACAAAAGGAAAAGGATCATGTGGAAGGTTTTGCTCCAGAAGTCGCATGGGTGACATATGGTGGCGGACAAGAGCTGCCAGAAAGATTATGTGTAAGACCTACCTCAGAAACATTGTTCTGTGATTTTTATGCAAATATTATTCAATCTTATCGGGATTTACCGAAATTATATAATCAATGGTGTTCTGTTGTGAGATGGGAAAAGACTACTAGACCATTTTTGCGTACAACAGAGTTTTTATGGCAGGAAGGACATACTGCTCATGCTACAGCAGAAGAAGCAGAGGAAAGAACAGAGCAGATGCTTCATTTATATGCTGATTTTTGTGAGGAAGTGTTAGCGATTCCAATGATTCGAGGGAAGAAGACAGAAAAGGAAAAATTCGCAGGAGCAGCAGCGACTTATACTATAGAGGCTTTAATGCATGATGGGAAGGCATTACAGGCTGGAACAAGTCATAATTTTGGAGATGGTTTTGCAAGAGCATTTAACATTCAATATTCAGATAAAGATAATAAATTGAAATATGTGCATCAGACTTCTTGGGGAATGACTACTCGTTTAATTGGAGCAATTATTATGGTACATGGAGATAATAGTGGATTGGTATTACCTCCTTTGGTTGCACCAACACAAGTTATGATCATTCCAATCGCACAGCATAAAGAAGGAGTTCTGGAAAAGGCAGAAGAGTTAAGAGGACGTTTGAAGGACTTTAGAGTGAAAGTAGATGACAGTGATAAGAGTCCGGGCTGGAAGTTCAGTGAACAAGAGATGCGCGGAATACCTGTAAGAATTGAAATCGGACCAAAAGATATAGAAGCGAATCAGGCGATTCTGGTGAGAAGAGATACCGGAGAGAAAATAACAGTTTCTTTAAATGAATTAGAAAGTAAAGTGAAGGAGATTCTTAAAAATATACAGAAAGAAATGTTAGAAAAGGCTAGAAAACACTTAAATTCTCATATCTATGTAGCGACAAATTATGAAGAGTTTAGGGATATTGTAGCGAATAAGTCAGGATTTATAAAAGCGATGTGGTGTGGAGAGGAAGACTGTGAAAATAAAATAAAAGAGGATACAACAGCGACTTCACGTTGTATGCCATTTGAACAGGAACAATTAGCAGAAACTTGTGTTTGCTGTGGAAAACCAGCAAAAAAGATGGTATATTGGGGAAAGGCATATTGATAAAATAAGTTGTGAAGAGAACTGTCACATGAAATATTTTGTTTATAGGCTTATATGGTTAAATTGTATTTTTGTGAAATTTAATATAATTTAGACAAGATAGTTTCATGTGACAGTTTTGAATGGTTAAATCTTATTTTTTTCTGATTTGGTGGCGTTGAGGCTTTATCGTTAATTCACTGATGAGTATGCCTTCCCTCTGTTTTAAAGCCATTTGTAAAGCATGAGCGACTTCTTCTGGATAGAGATAAGTATCTTCTGTTTCTCCCTCCATGAAGTTAGCATTTTTATAAAAATCGGATTGGGTCATATCAGGATGAATGGTAATCACTCTCACTCCATATTTGCGAATCTCATCAAAAAGGCTCATATGGAAATTGGTAAGACCAGCTTTTGTAGCGCCATAAGCACAGCCGTGTGTATTACTCTTTTGTGCTGTGACAGAAGAAATCGCTACGATTGTTCCCTTTACTTTTTTAAGGTGTCTTAATAATAGATTGGAGAGAAGCATAGGGACTTCTAAATTAACAGTGATCATTTCATGAATTTTCTTTGGATTTAATTCTTCATGTGGACCAAAGTATCCGACACCAGCACTGTGAATGAAATGAGTGAAGGAAACCATTTTTGTCAATTCTTTTATGATATTGGATAAATTTTTTGTATCTAATAAATCGCATGTGATCGAATGAAAATTTTCTCTGGCGCAAATATCTGGAATTTTAGAAAAATCCCGACCGATTCCATAAACACAGAATCCATCGTTTAAAAGCATATTGCAAATAGCTTTTCCTATTCCAGAGGTTGCTCCTGTTAATAATGCAATATTCATTTTTTTTCCTTTCTAAAACTATTAGCCTTTCCAAACAAATATTTTTTCTGATGAGATATAGTTGGAAAGATAGCCTATTACTGTTTCTAGTAATTCTTTCTCTAATTTTTCTTCATATTGAAAAACTCCTGATTTTGTTTCATAAGGATATTGAAGTATATAAGAATCAGGACGCTGTTTTCTCATGCGTTTTAAATATTCTTTAGAAACACGAAAAGTACCAATACTAATATCTCGTATGTTCTCTTCTGATAAAACAGAAAATATAGTTTTAATAAGAGTGAAATATTGTTCTTTCCAATTTTCCACATATAATAGAGGATCTAGACAGAGCCTCACGGGAAATTGAAAAGAAGCTAGAAGAGAAGCGGCTCTTAAACGTCCTGTGAAAGAAGAAGTTTTTTGTTCTAGTGTTTTTTGAACTTTTTCTGGCGAAATAGTAAAGGCAAAGATAAAACGGTGTTTGAGAGAATGATCTGTGTCAGAAAGTTCTTTCAAAAGTTCCAATAATTGTTTGAACGAAGGAGTATCTGCACATTTTGTGCGGAGTTCAATCGTGAGAGTGGGGTGCTTACTGGTAAAAATAAGCCACTGTTCACAATAAGATAATAAGGATTCTAGCGCTAATAAATCGGTATCATAGGAGATACATAAATATATGGGATGTTCTTTTAACATCTTTTCCAGTTCTGAAAAAATATCCTCTAGATTCACAAAAAAAACAAGGTTAGCAGAAGGATACATGCCTTGTAAATAGCAATATTGACAGTCAAAAATACAGTTCATCACACAAGAAGTATAATAGAAATATTTTTGATTAAAATTTTGACATACAGGAGCGCCAGGATAGAGAAAAGGCTCTTCTTTTAGTGCTAAAATCAAGGCAGGAGAGTTTTTTTGTACTATAAAATTTTGATGGCGGCGGTTGAATACATCTTTATAGTGTTTAATTTCTATTATTTTGGCTTTGGAAAAGTGTTTGAGCAGTTGTATTGTTCTAGGGTGAGAAAGTGCTCTTGTTTCTACATAAATGTGATGAAACATGGGAAGTAATAGATTGTTTGAGCTGTTCAAGGTATTGTTTTCCCTCCTTTTTTGTAAAGTGAATTTGTTCTTTTTGCGAAGATTTTTGTTCTATAAAAAGATAAAAAGAGTTAGAATAATATTGATAAATGGGCAGTTGTAAGGTTTTTCCGTAGAGAAATAATTGTTTTAATTGTTCTGTCATTGTGACAGAAAAACAAAAAGTTTCTGCTATAGAATGGAGTAATGCGCCTTCTTCTTCTGTTATCATTATTTGCTCTGGTGCAGATCGCTTAAGAAGAGTGAGGATAAAGGATAACAGAGATGGGAGTGCTTGGGAAAGAAGAGAAGAAAGCTTCTCTTTGGTTATCATTTCAGGTGTCAAATAGTCTGAAATTATTTTTAAAAATAGCATTTGATGTTGTTTTAGGTAGGTGATTCCAGCTTGATAAAGACCAGAAGCTTCCATGTCATAAAGAGATATATTATGAGCAGATGAGGATTCTGGTTTGTTTTCTATATAGAAAGGCTTTTCTTTTTTTTGTATCTTTTGTATAGGTACAGTGATTAAAGACGCCTCTGGAAAGGGGTGCTGGTATAAGATATCTGGATAATATGCCATTTGTGTAGTGCTGTCTAGAATCTGATTGCACAAAAAAATGCTGCCAATAGGATAATTCGTATTTTCGCAACCACAGATACCGATATTGAGAAATAAATCATGAGGGGTAAAAGATTGGGTGCAAATCAGTTGGGTGAATGAGATGGCAGCAGAGATGGAGCTTGGATTTGTAATAAGTAATTGTATGTCATTTCCAACAAAAAGTTGAAATTCTTTTAAAGTATTTGTTTTTTTTAGTTGAAAATATTGAATAAATGGTTCTGCTTCTAGGTAAAGAGCGGTTAATAAAGTAATCATGAGGAACTCCTTTTTTTATTGTGTTAAAGGTTATAAGTGAGTATAGATGGATAGGAATAAATTGTCAAGATATTTTCGGATATTTATGGAGGGAGAAAGGGGCGTAAGGGTCGCGGCGGCAAGCCACTATTCCAACGAAACCGCGCTTTCGCTCCGTTCCAGACGTAACGGACACTAAATTCTCGGCACGTAACCGCACCGCTCATTAAGTGCCGACGTCTTCCAAGGGGTTTCTTTTGGAATAGTGGCTTGCCGCCGCTAGTTTGTTAGTATAATCAAGGTATAAAGCTTGATGAGGTGTTTGGGTAACTTTTATGTTGAAAAAGGTAATATGTATATTATTTTATTTTTATGGAATAAGGAGTAGTATATAATAAAAGATTTATTTGATTAAGTTGATTGTAAGAAAGTAGTAAAGCGGAAATAGGGTTAAAAATGGGTTTTTGAGCATAGGGTGTAGAAAAAATGGAAAGTGTGAAGGATAATATGAAAAAACCATTAATAGGAATTACTACCAGTTTAAATAGAAAAGAGAATTTATTTGTTTTAAATAAAAAGTATGCAGAAGCTGTAGTTAGGGCAGGGGGGCTTCCTGTTCCTTTAGGAGCACAGAATATAACAGGGAATGTTGAGGAATGGATAGAGAGATTAGATGGAATTTTATTTAGCGGAGGGACAGATATCCTGCCAAAGTATTTCGGGGAGGAGTGTTTAGATGGCTTTCCTATGGAATATGAAATAGTTCCAGAGAGAGATATGTTTGAAATAGAGCTTTTTAGGGAAGCATGGAAAAAGAAGATGCCAATATTAGGAATCTGCAGAGGGATTCAGCTTATCGCAGTGGCAGCAGGAGGGAAAGTTTTACAGGATATTGAAACAGGAATGAAAAGAGCCATAAAAATTAGACATAGCCAAAAAGCTCCAGATTGGTGTGAAGAAGCAGGGCATAAGATTTGGATAGAAAGAGAAACGAAACTTTGGAAATGTTATCAGAAAGAAGAAATATGGGTGAACAGTTTTCATCATCAAGCAGTTTCTATTATTCCAGAGGAGTTTTTACAGGTTGCTATTGCAGCAGATGGCGTGATAGAAGCGATAGAGGCGAAGGAATATCCCTTTTGTATTGGAGTACAGTGGCATCCAGAAAGGACAGATGAGAGGGTAAGAGGAGATGCTAATTTATTCCACATTTTTGTAAAAGAAAGTATCAATTATAGAAATGAGGATTAAATTAATCTGTTGTGTTAATCATTTGCAGAACAGCCAATAAAGTAGCGCAGGCAAAGAAGTATTCCAAAAGAAACCCCTTGGAAGACGTCGGCACTTAATGAGCAGTTCCGTTAGGAATTGC
>CAJUHN010000146.1 GCA_910585935.1 uncultured Lachnospiraceae bacterium
CATATCCACTTATCTTCTCATCTTTTGGATATTAGGAGGAATTTTTTATAGAAGTAAAATATCATTTATCAGACTTAAAACCGGGGGAAAAAGCTACTGTTACTGCCCTCTTCTCTCCTGCTGATATCCGCCGACGCCTGCAAGATATTGGTTTAATTGAAGGCACAATAGTAGAATGTATAGGAAGAAGTCCATTAGGTGATCCTTCTGCATTTTTAATCAGAGGAGCTTTCATTGCCCTTAGAAAAAAAGATGCAAAAAATATTGAAGTTTCTCTCATTTCTCAAAATTCACAGAAATAGACAACATGACCTTATTTTTTCTCAATAGTAAAAGATTTATGGTGTGAAAACTGTTAGTTTTGTGTTCTTAGTTCATCATGAAAAACTAATGGGATTGTGACCACATTTTTTCAAATATATTTTTAAATAGCATAAGAATGGAGGATTCTATGGGATTAAATAAAAATTCGACAGGAATTATAGTTACATCTTCCGATTCCATGATTAAAAAAAAGGAAAATACAGATAAAATCATCGCTCTTGCTGGGAATCCAAATGTAGGAAAAAGTACTTTATTTAACCAACTGACGGGCTTGAAGCAACATACAGGAAACTGGTCTGGTAAAACAGTAGCAAATGTACAAGGATACTGCACCTATGAAAATACCAATTTTATATTTGTAGATATTCCTGGATGCTATTCTCTTATGGCACATTCTGCAGAAGAAGAAATCGCTAGAGATTTTATCTGCTTTCAGCATCCAGATTGCGTCTGTATCTTATGTGATGCTACTTGTTTAGAGAGAAACTTAAATTTGGTGCTTCAGATTCTAGAAGTTACTTCTCATGTGGTGGTATGTATAAATTTTATGGACGAAGCAGAGAAAAAACAGATTCAGATTGATATAAAAAAATTGCAGAATCTCTTACATGTGCCTGTTCTTGGCATCACTGCCAGAAAAAAGCATGGACTACATAAGATATTAAAACAACTTCATTTTGTTTCATCGCCTGATTTTACTGATACTTTTTTCATTCCATATTCTTCTTATATTGAAGAAGCCATTTCTACGCTCTCTCCTGTTGTAGAAGAATTTTGTAAAGATATTTTTCCCACTCGTTGGCTCTGTACAAGATTATTAGATGCAAATGAAAACTTTCTTTCTTCTTTAGAACAATATTTAGGTTATTCTTTATTAGAACAAAAAACGGTAAAAAATATATTAGAGCATATACAAGAACAACTTTATGAAAAAGGGATTTCTCCTGAAAAATTACAAGATGATATTGCAGCCGCTTTTATACAAAGAGCAGAATTTTTCAGCAAACAAGTGGTTTTTTCTCAAAAGTCAATTTATCATTCACATGACCGTTTACTTGACCGAATTTTTACCAGCAAATTAACTGGATTCCCTATTATGTTTCTCCTTTTGTTATTTATCTTTTGGATTACTATTGTAGGGGCTAATTATCCCAGTGCTTTTTTAAATAAATTGTTATTTTCTATAGAAGATAATTTATTTGATTTATTCCACTTTCTTAAATTTCCAAATTTTTTATGTGATATGCTTGTTTTAGGAGTCTATCGGGTTTTAGCTTGGGTGGTATCTGTTATGCTCCCTCCTATGGCTATTTTCTTTCCTCTTTTTACTTTACTAGAAGATTCTGGTTATTTACCACGTATCGCTTTTAATTTAGATCGCTGCTTTCAAAAATGTTGCACTTGTGGAAAGCAAGCTTTAACTATGTGTATGGGATTTGGCTGTAATGCTGCTGGCATCGTTGGCTGTCGAATTATCGATTCTCCTAGAGAAAGGCTCATCGCTATTATCACAAATAGTTTTATTCCGTGTAATGGGAGATTTCCTATTTTGATTACTATTATTTCTCTCTTTTTTATTCCTTTCTCCTCTGCACATTTTAGTTCTCTTTTATGTGCTTTTTTATTGGCAGTTATTATTATTTTTAGTATCCTAATCACTTTTTTACTTTCTTATTTTCTTTCAAAGACTATACTAAAAGGATTGCCTTCTTCTTTTATATTAGAACTGCCGCCTTATAGACGACCACAGATAGGAAAAGTAATTGTCCATTCTATTTTTGATAGAACTCTATTTGTATTAGGCAGAGCTATTGCTGTAGCTGCTCCTGCTGGACTTCTTATTTATCTTATGGCGAATATTCAGATAGGAAACCTGACACTTTTAGCTCATTGTTCTAATTTTTTAGATCCATTTGGCAGACTTTTAGGAATGGATGGAGTGATTTTACTTTCCTTTCTTTTGGGATTTCCAGCAAATGAAATTGTAATTCCTATCATGATTATGGCATATATGGCAAATGGCAGTTTAATGGAAATTAATGATTTTCGTTTTCTACATCAACTCTTCGTTGAAAATGGCTGGACTTTTATAACGGCTATCAGTACAATGATCTTCTGTCTTATGCATTGGCCCTGTTCTACTACCTGCCTGACCATAAAAAAGGAAACACAGAGTTTCAAATGGACTATACTTTCTTTCTTTATTCCAACACTTACTGGTATTTTTCTTTGTTTTCTTTTTGCAACTACAGCAAGAGCTGTTCTTTTCCTTTTTTGATCATTTTTAGATATGGTTTATAGGTGCAAATGTAAGGAAAAGTTAGGAGAACACTGTGACCAAAGAGACGCTCTGGCAAGGAAGTAATTCGAGTGAAGTCGCGCTTTCGCTCCATGTAAGACTACGCGGTACTAAATTTGCTGAATCCAGTGGGGTCACTCATGAAGTGCCAGCGTCTTCCAAAGAGCTTCTTTGGGAATTCTTTTTTATTTTTGTTAGATTATTTGATATTCTGAATCTTTTCTTAAATTTATTCCTATATGGATCTACTCTTGTATTTTCTATCTATTATGTTATAATTTAGTCAATTACCAAAGGAGGATATTTTTATGAAAGTTGTCACTTTTAATATCAGATGTGATTTTAATCAAGATAAGGAAAACTGTTTTTGCTATCGGAAAGATATGATTCTTCAAAAAATTTCAACTGAAAAACCAGACATTATTGGTTTTCAAGAAGTTCTGCCTCATGTGCAGAAATGGTTAAAAGAAAATTTATCCGATTATTATATTGTAGGCTGCGGCAGAGATAGTCATTGGGAAGATGAGTATACCTCTATCGCATTTAGAAAAGATACCGTGGAATTATTTGGATTAGATGTTTTTTGGCTTTCTCCTACCCCTAAAATTCCCGCTTCCCGCTATGAATCGCAGAGCATTTGCCCGCGTACTTGTACGGCTGCTATTTTAAAGCCTGTTTCTTTTGATACTCCTATTTTGGTCTATAATACTCATTTAGATCATGAAAGTGCCTATGCCAGAGAAAAAGGTCTTTCCCAAATTTTTCATCGTATTAAAAAGGATTTATCTCAATATCATTATCCTTATATCTTGATGGGAGATTTTAATGCTGAGCCGGCTAGTGAAGAACTTTCTATGCTCACAGATTTGGCTATTCTTCCCTTTACCGATGTTTCTAAAGATTTAGGCGTTACCTATCATGATTATGGAAATTTAAAAAATAGTGTTAAAATTGATTATTTATTAGTGAGTCCTGATTTCACAATACAACATTCTATTCTTTGGAAAGATACAAAAGATGGAGTCTTTCTATCTGATCACTATCCTGTTAGTACAGATATTATGATAGAAAAGAATAAAATCCAAGGTTAAAGATTATTATAAAATGATAGACAACTCCTGTTGGATTGTTACGATTCAGCCTTTTATTCTATGACTATCATGAAATCTGCTTTTCACAAATCAGAATAGTCAATCAACTAGCGAAGGCAAGGAAGTATTCCATAACAAGCCCCTTGGAAGACGTGGGCACTTAGCGAGGTTTTTTCGAGCTTAGTGCCCGTGTAGTCTTACGCGAAGCGAAAGCACGGCTTCGCTGGAATACTTCTTTGTCTAAGCGACCCCTTCATCTTAATATCAACTAAACGATAACAAAAATTTTTAATTTTTTAGAAAAAATTATTGCAATTATAAAAATATCTGTTATAATAATTGTTGCTAATAGATGTAAAATATCATATATAAAAAATTATAACTTTGCTTCGGTGGCTCAGTCGGTAGAGCAGCTGATTCGTAATCAGCAGGTCGTCGGTTCAAGTCCGATCCGAAGCTTTTATTTTTATAAATAAGCTATTTTTATGGCTTATTTTTTTTGATAATTTTTCTAAAAACCTTTCTTTACATACTTTTTTATAAATTGTTTATAATACTTTCTATCTTTTATTATTTTACCAAAAGGAGGTTTTTATGAAAAAATCATATATCGATCAATCACAATTATTGGATGATGAATTTCTTGATGCACTCAATGTTTCTTCTGCTAGAGAATGTACTGGCTTAATGCCATCTCTCCCTCAATCAGAAGCTGAATTAGAATCTTATAAATCTTTATTTTCTATGGAAGTAAATAGTCTTGATACTTTGAAAGAAGAAAATTTGAAAAAAGAAGAAAAAAATATCCTATAAAAGAGGAGGGCCAGTAATCAAAAGATTACTGGCATTTATTATGAAAAACTTTTATAGTAATAGTCCGATGGGCTTATCACTTCATCTATAGACATAGTATAAACATCTTTCATGAACAAAACGTGTGGTTCTTGTTAAAGGTTTTTGAATATATTATGAACAAATTGTAAATTCTTTTTTTACTTCTTTTTCATATATCTCATAAAATTTATACTATCTATCACATGTATTTTATAAAAATAAACTCTTTCAAATCACAACTTTATGAAAAATACATATCTTAGAATATAGATTATGGTTTTCGCCATATTTCTGAGGAGGTACTTTATGAAACCATTGTTAGAACTTGATCATATTAGCTATTCTTATCACTCTTTAATAGGTGAAACAAAGGCTTTAGAAAATATTTCCTTCTCTGTGGAAAACGGTGAATTTATTGCTATTGTCGGTCCAAGTGGTTGTGGAAAATCTACGCTTCTTTCCATCATTTCTGGTCTGATTCTTCCAGAAGAAGGAGTTGTTCGCATAAATGGAACAGAAAATAATGCTACTCATACCAATATTGGGTATATGCTGCAAAAAGACCAATTATTTGAGTGGAGAACTATTTATAGCAATGTGACATTAGGATTGGAAATACAGCATAAAATGACATCACCTTATAAAGAAAATGTGGATAAAATGTTAGAAACTTATGGTCTTAGTAATTTCGTTCATGCCCGTCCCTCGGAATTATCTGGTGGGATGCGTCAAAGAGCTGCCCTTATTCGCACACTCGCATTAGAGCCTGATTTACTTTTACTAGATGAGCCTTTTTCTGCATTAGATTATCAGACAAGATTAGAAGTCTGTGATGATATCGCGACGATTATCAAACGTGAGAAAAAAACAGCTATTTTAGTTACTCATGATTTGTCAGAAGCTATTTCTGTAGGAAATCGTGTGATTATTTTAAGCAGGCGTCCTGCCACTATACAAAAAATAGTGCCTATCTCTTTTTCTATTCCAGATTGTACTCCTATGAAATCTAGAAATACTCCTGAATTTGCAGAATATTTTAATACTATCTGGAAGGAGCTGAGCTATCATGGATAAATCAGTTTCTTTAAAACAGCAAGAATATATTCATACTATTGCCAAAAGAAAGAAAAGCGTTTTTTATATCCGCATTTTAATTTTAATCGGATTTTTTGCTCTATGGGAAATCTGCGCCAGATTAAATATTTTAGATCCTTTTATTTTCAGCAGTCCCTATCGCATCTTTCACTGTTTTCTATCCATGACAAAAGATGGTTCTATCTTTTATCATACGGGAATCACAATAGGAGAAACTTTAGTCAGTTTTTTCTTTGTAACAGTGGTAGGAATCCTTATGGCTGTCTTACTTTGGTTAAATCAAAGCTTATCAGAAATTTTTGAACCTTATCTTGTTGTATTAAATAGCCTCCCCAAAACGGCTCTCGCTCCTGTTTTAATTGTATGGCTAGGAAATAATATAAAAACTATTATTGTAGCTGCTGTTTCTGTAGCTGTTTTCGGAACAATTTTAACCATTTATACAGGTTTTCAAAGTGTAGATCCTGAAAAGATCAAATTAATTTATACATTTCGAGGAAACAAAAAAGATGTACTTTTAAAAGTTATTATCCCTAGTACGATTCCATTAATTATCAGCACTATGAAAGTGAATATTGGGTTATCCTTAGTAGGAGTAATTATTGGAGAATTTCTGGCAGCAAACGCAGGACTGGGATATTTAATTATTTATGGAAGTCAAGTATTTAAATTAGACTGGGTTTTAATGTCTATTTTAATTCTCTGTCTATTAGCAGCCGTTTTATATCAATTTACGGAAATATTTGAAAAAAAATATGGAAATACCAAACACTGAAAGTCAAAATGATACACAATATAAAAATTTTATCATAAACAGCCATTTGGCTCGTTGCTCACGGAAAATAAAAGCTGTCATATTTCTATAAAATATAATATAAAAATATGACAGCTTTATTCTTTTTTCTCAAATACTTTTTCCTTCCCATCTATCTAAAAGACAAAGGAACTTCTCACTAACTCATACAAAATTTTAAAAACTATCCTATTTCTCATTTCTTCCACAGCATTTTTTATATTTCTTCCCACTGCCACATGGACATGGATCGTTTGGATAAACTTTAGTTTCTTTTATCACTGTATTAGATTTCTTTTGTTCTTTATAAAGTTCTTTTCTTCTCTCTTTTGGCAATAGTTCTTCCCACATTGGCAGTGTATATAACCACTCCGCCTTTGCCTCTACCATATTATAATATAACTTTTCTTTATCATATCCTAAATTTACCACTGTATCTTCTGTCATTTCTTCAATGGGATTAGGGCTGATTAAACTGTCATTGATTCCATCTAAAAATCCCACCATAATATTAAGTTCACAACCATACCTCTGCGCTAATTCCTTCACTGTTCCTTTTACTACTTCTTCTGGTTTTGAAAGGATTCTTTCATAAATTCCTTTTTCAATCTGAAAATAATTAGTCCAAAACTCTGTGCTCTCTTTTTCGCTTACTTCTTCTGAATATGCCTGCTTTCTCCAGATCTCTAATAATGTCATCTTTTAATTCCCTCTTTCTGTTTCCTAAATTTTTTTATAGTAGTGTATAAAACAATTTATCCCGTCAATACTAAAGTTAATCCCTCTATCGTACTACAAACGGTGACTGTTTCCTATGGATTCCCCCTCCAATCAAAAACTCTCACTTATAAAAGCAGTGCGGGAGGGACTACGAAAGAGAAAGAAATACTTATCCTCCCCTTAATAGCCAGATTATACAAAACAGCAGAATCAACCTGTGCTTTTGTATAATCTGGTTTTTTTACTTTAAAGACAATCTCTTTTTTCTAATAAACTCACTTTATTTTATAGATTTTCTTTTTTTGAATAATTTGTTTTATGTCTTATTTTCTACATTTTTATTCATTTGCAGATAAATTCAACTAATTTTATCATACAAATGATATAAAGTAAAGGGCATTTATTATTAAACCTAAAAACTTTTTGACTATTTCACTATACAAATATTTCTGATATAGTTTCATCAAAAACTTTTTCGTTTTTTGTTTATTTTTATTTATATTGGATATACTTTAGTCAGCACAAAAGAAGAGTTTAAATACTTATCCTCCCCTTTTTTATTCCCTCTAATACAATTTCTCGTATTAGGGGGAATTTTTATACTACTTTAGTTACAAAATCTCTCATACTCTAAATTCAACGTAAAAAAATATTATTATAAAAAATACAAAAAAATCAAGAAAACATAGCTATTATCTATATCTATTTTTCTCTTGATTTTTTTAGATTTATTTTAAAACCAGCGAATGATCTCCTCATTTATAGAAATGGGACAATTCTTACTATTTTATGTTAAGTGGCATAATTTCTCTATAAATTCTTTAAAATTTTCCGCTATCTTAATAATAGTAAAATCATATTCTGGATTTATATATACTACACAAGGTTCTCCTTCTTTTCCACACTCTCTGTAATCTAAAAATATCATATCCTGATCGTCAGAACAACAGGTGCAAATAGCTACTCCAATATCTGGATATCCTCCATCCTCTATCCAAAAACGGCTTCCAAATATTCCGCCTAATGAATATGTCTTTTTTGTACCTATTCCAAAGATTCCCTCTAATAAAATTTGTTTTCCACTTTCTTCCAATCCTTCCACATCAGGCAAAACATAAGAAACATGTTTTAAAATACCGCCATTATGCGATTTCATCAATTCTATATAAGAAAAAGGAAGTTTATATTGAACCTGCTCTTCTACCTCTTTTATTATCTCTTCTGTAGGAAAATCACAATGATATGCCACCAAAGAATAATCATCTTCCTGCCAAAAATCCGCAAAATCATATCCCTTCCAATAGGTACATGATAGCACAGATTGTTCTGTCTTTAATAAAAATAGTTTATTCTGATTTTTATCATATTGAACATAAAAATCATCCATTCGCTTTATCCAGCCCTCTGCCAGAGGTGATATCAACTGATTTTTTTCATTAATACACCCATATTTCCCTTCTACGTTTATCCCTGCGATTCCATCTTGAAAAAATTCCCAAACATCAGTATAAGAACAAGGAATTACCTCTTCCCCTTTCACATTAATAAAACCCCATTTTTCATTTTTACGCACGGCTGCAAAACCTTTACAAAATTCAGCGATATCAGAATATTTACAAGGAATAACCTCTTCATTCTTTTTATTAACAAATCCCCACTTTCCTTTTCTTCTCACAGCACATAAACCATCATTAAAATAAGCATCACATAAAGAATAAATATCATTATTCTCAAACGGCAAAATGATATTTTCTTCTTTATCGATAAGCCCCCATTTTTTTCGCTGAATATTTACCGAACAATATCCATCTAAAAAGGTATTCACTTCTACATAATTATGCGGAATAACAAGTTCTCCCTTTTTATCAATAAACCCCCATTTTTTCTTTAATACAGCAGCAAGACCATTAGAAAATCCCCCTGCCTCTTTATATTCAAAAGGAACTACTACTTCATTCTGTATATTGAGAAAACCATATTTTCCATTTAAAACAGCTCCAAAAAGTCCATCTGTTGCGCCAAAAACACGGTCGTATACAAATGGAATCACGATTTCTCCCTTTTTATTAATCACACCATATTTTCCATCTTTCTTGACAACAGCAACTCCCTCTACAAAACGATAAGCTGCTTCAAATGTAGGAGGAATCACTAATTCTCCGTTTTGGTTTAAATAACCATATCTTCCATCTTTATGAATAGTAGCCATACCCCTATAAAAATCTATAATATTCTCATAAATATAAGGTGAAATCCATTCCCCTTCTAAATTCATAAATCTATCATAAGATCCTTCTTTATCACAAAGAATTATAATTCCTTCAGAAAAAAACTTGGGATAAACATGAAACGAGTTAAAATCTATTTCATTTTGTAATTTTAAATGTGATACCACATGTTCTATTCTCTTGTCCATTTTTCTTTCCCCTTTTTTTAAATCTATCTTCATTTTAATACTTGGTAAAAATATTGTCAAATTTTATTCTAGATATTTTTCGATTTTTTTATTTTGAAACCTCTCCTGTTATAGTTTAGGTTGCTTGAAAGTCAAAGGGGGAACGCTACGGCAAAGAAGTATTCCAGCGAAGCCGCGCTTTCGCTCCGTTCCAGACGT
>CAJUHN010000147.1 GCA_910585935.1 uncultured Lachnospiraceae bacterium
GTCTGGAACGGAGCGAAAGCGCGGCTTTGTTGGAATAGTCCCTTGCCTTACGCGAACCTTTGTTCAAAATGTACTAATAACACTCTCATTCTCTAATCTAACCCTTATTCTTCATATTCTTCTATTTCCTGTAACACCTTTTTAAGAGCTGTTCTAGCTTCTTCTATCTTTCCTCTATCTCTAGTATTCAATACTTCTTCAAACTTCCTCGTTTCATAATCTATCATCCTTCTGATATCCCCGGTACTCTCTTCATATAAACTCTCACAGCGTAAAAGAAGCAGTTTATTCTCCTCTTGTTCCCTTGGATGTATTTTTAAATAGGATAATTCCTTCATTCTCTCTTCAATTTCTTCCTCTGTCATATCATTGTCCTGATTCTTAATAATCTGTTTTTTAACTTCCCCCGTAGAAAGTACTTTCACTTCTACCTCTAAAATAGAATTAATATCATAAGTATAAGTAACTTCTACTCCCTCTGCTCCTGCTTTATTTTTAGGCACTACCACTTCTAACTCTCCGAGCAACAAATTATTCGCTGCTAAACGACTTTCTCCTTGTAATATATTAATATTTAATTTCGTCTGCCCATCTCGTAAAGTATAAAACTTTTCTGTCCTGCTCGCAGGAATTACAGTATTTCTTTCAATAATAGGACAGAAATGCCCAGCTTCATATTCTCCATTTGGCTTTGGAATAGATACCTCTGTTCCCAATGTAAAAGAACACACATCCGTCAAAATAACTTCTTTTACTGCCTGATTTCTCTCCTTCATCGCAGCCTGTATCGCAGCTCCCAACGCTACTGCTTCATCTGGATTAATATTAGTATCTGGGAATTTTCTAAACAACTTAATGATGAAATTTTTTATAATTGGCAGTTTTGTCGCTCCTCCTACCAACACCACCACATCGATATCTGCTAATTTAATATGAGCATCTGCCAAACTCCTCTGTACAGGCTTTCTTATTTTTTCAAATAACCCCTCACATGCCTCTTCATATTTTTCTATACTGATACTCATAGAAAATGCCTGTCCATTCACATTGCAGTTTATCTGTGAAGTATTTTCTTTCAAAAATCCCAACTTACAAAGCTCCGCCTGTTTGCGAATCTGCGCTTTTGTCTTTTCATCTAAAGAAGCGGTATCTATTTTATTCTCCTGTAAAAACATTTTTTCCAATACTTCTGTGAAATCTTCACCGCCTAAATAGTTATCGCCTGCTACTGCCCTCACTTCTAAGATATTTTGAAATAACTCTAAAATAGAAACATCAAATGTCCCTCCACCTAAATCAAATACTAAAAATTTTGTATTTTTTGTCTTTTCATATAATCCATAAGCGATAGCCGCAGCCGTAGGTTCACTGATAATTCTCTCCACCTTAAGTCCTGCTAATTCTCCAGCACGCTTGGTAGCTTTTCTTCTCTTATCATCAAAATAAGCTGGCACACTGATAACTGCCTCAGTCACCTCTTCTCCCAGATAAACTTGTGCATCTTCTTTTAAACATCTCAATACAAAAGAAGATAATTCTTCTGCAGTAAATTCTTTATTTCCTAATTTATATTTTTTATTGCTTCCCATATCCCTTTTAAACACTTTCGCGCTCTTATCTGGATAGAGAATACTTCTCTCTTTCGCTGTTTCTCCAACAAAAATTTGATCATTTTCATCTACACTCACCACAGAAGGTGTTAAATTTTTTCCTAGACGATTTGGGATAATTTTAGGTCCATCTTCTGTAAAATACGCTGCTAAACTATTTGTTGTTCCTAAATCAATTCCGATTATCATATTTCTCCTCATTTCTGCGCTGCTATATCATAAAAATCATATTTCATTTTCAAATTTGTAATTGCAGCGCCAACACAAACTCGAAATTTCTTAATCTTTCTCTCTCTTTTTTTAATTTCTCTCTAACCTCTTCAACCTTATTTTGCAGTCTACCCAATTCGGATCGATCTCTAATGCTTTTTTAAAATTCTTTATGGCACTTTCCACTTCTCCATTTTCTTCAGCAAGAAATGCCATCGCTCCATAATACTCCTTACAGCCTTTATAATTACATCTCTTACAGATTTCCGTTTTCTTCATTTGATTAAAATATTTCTTTGCTTCTTCTAAATAGCCTGCATCTAAAAATGTTTTTCCTATTGTATAAAGTCTTGCCATCTTATATTTCAATGTCCCATTAATATAATTTTCTACTCCTCCATATTTCTCCTCATAATACTCTATAAATATCTTAAAAAACTTTCTCGCTTCTTTTTCTCTTTTCAAAGAATGATAACATGTAACTAAAGCCACACAGGCATCTTTATACTCTGAAGTACCTTTTTGTGCAAATCCAAGAGACTTTTGAAATGCTTTTAATGCCGCCTTTGTGTTATTTTCCACTTCTAGATAAAAATATCCAATATCGTTCCAGCCATCTGTTTCATTCCCTTTTCGTAGCGCTGCTTTTTTATAAGCTTTCAAAGCTTTTGGGTAATCCCCTTTTTCTTTATAAATATCTCCCTTTTTCTTATAATAATCATAGCTATTTTTTTCATAAGCGAATTCTAATTTCTCAAGTGCCTCTTCAAAGCGCTGTAGCATACAATAAACATTCATAGAATCCCGATAAACTTTTCTATTCTTAGGAAAAAGCTTTTCATTTTTTAAATAAGCTTCTAATGCTTTTTCATATTCTCCCATTCTCTCATAGGTATCCCCTATATTTCCAAATGGAAGCATTGTTTCATCTTCTTTCATCACTTCTGCTGCTTTATGAAAAGCCTCCAGCGCTTTTTCATACTTCCCTGTATATTTATACACACACCCCATATTATTATAAGCATAGGTATTATCTGGTTCTAATTGTGCTGCCTTTTCAAAATCTTCTAATGCCTCTTCCCATTTACAGGCATCCATATATAAAAGCCCTCGCTCAATATAATAATACGCCTCTGGAACTAACTCTATTTGTCTGCTCGCATACGGAAGAGCGAGTTCAAAATATTTCAAATCTTCTGTATCCCCAAACATTTCAGAATAAATATCACTCAGTTCTCCATTTGCTATATGATTGTTAGGATTGACTTCTAATACTTTCTTAAAATATGTAATCGCTTTTTCTGTTTCATTTGGCATATTCTGATAACAAGACGCGATATTTCCCAGTACTAAGTCATTATCAGGAAATTCTTTTTCGCAGATCTTATATAGATGTAATGCTCCCACATAGTCTTTTTTCGTCAACAAAATATTCGCTTTTATCCAAATATATTGATTATCTGGCTTTATCTGAATCGCCTCTTCAATCTCCTTTAACGCCTCATCTTGTTTATTCAGACCACGCAGACTTCTCGCTGTTTCATAAAAAGCCTCTGCTAATTCTTCTGGGTTTGTATCTTCGTTTTTCTGTAACTCCTTTTTTAAAGCAACACACTCTTTATAAAGTGCCTCCCAATCTTTTACATTCTCTGCCTTTCTTCTCTTCACTGACAACTCATCCAACTGTAACCTCGTATTCATCACAGAAGCTTCTTTTGCCCTCTCTAAAATAGAAGATGCAGAATCCCACTGATCTGCTTCTAAAAATACTTTCACTGCCTTTTCATACATAGCGGGATAATATTTATAAATATAATAGGCTTTATAAAAATCATCAATAACGCCTTGACCTTCCCCTAACATTTCATAAGCTTCCTGCCGATAGATATACGCCCAGAAATAATCTGGATCTTTTTCTTCTATTAAATTACAAATTTCTACTACATTTTCATATTTTTTCACTGTTTTATAAATATTAGCCTTTTGTATATAATTTTGCATATTATCTGATTCATGTTCTATTGCTTTATCAATATAATCTAATGCCTTTTGCAAATATGAAGAATCTTCATTGATTTCTAAAAGTTTTCGGCAAGCATCTGCCGCCATCTCATATGCGGTAGAAATTCTCTCATGCTGTCTTTTTTGTTCTTCCTCTGTTTCAGGAGTTTCACTTTCAATACATTCTTTCCATTTTATCGCATATTCCAAAGCCTTTTCATATTGTTCATCCACAAAATAAAATTTAGCTGTCACACTACAATATTCTGTCTGATTTTTCTCATCTATATCCAAATGTTCTAATAATTCGATTCCCTCTTTTATCCTTTGTGTCTGAAGATAACACCATGACAAATCCAAATGCCGTTTTATATTTTCTGGCTGCTCTTTACATTCTTCTTCAAGCTGAATGATTAATTCTTTATTTATTCTATCAATATCTTCTAATAGTTCTTCTTCCTGAGAACCTGTGCGAAGCGAAACTAAAGTATAGTTTTTTGCCTTTTCATATTCACCCTTTTCCAAATAATAATGCCCTAATCTTTTGTTCGCTAAATAATGATCTGGCATTTTTTCTACTATTTCTAAAAATTCTTTCGCAGCTTCTTCATATTTTTTATTTTCCCACAAAATCTGTGCTCCAAACGCCTTTATTCTCAAATTAGTTTCATATTCTTCTAAAATAGAATAAACAATATCACATGCTTTTTCCCCTTCCCCTCTCACTTGTGCTAATCTCGCCTTTTCTAATGTAAAAAGCGGATGATTTATCAAAAGGTTATCCATATAACGCATGGTTTCCTCAGCCTTTTCATACTCTTGTCCATCTATCTGACGCACTAATTCGTAATAATAGGATAAAAACTCATCATAATCCGCATCATCTGCCCCCTCAAACCAATCATAGGGAAAAGCTTCTTCCTCTGTCTGACATTGATAAATAATATAATCGATAAAATCTTTTGGAAAAGTTTCTAAAAGTTCTTGTTTTTCATCACAAATAAAAAATCTCTCATCAATTAGCTGCCATATTTCTCTTTTCAACCGAAAATGATCCATTAAAAATTTTAATAATTCATTTTTAGCTTCCAAAGAGGTTTCTAAGTCTAAACATATTTCATCTTTTAATACTCTCTTCCATCCTTCCTCATCCATTCGTGCTTGAAAAGAAGCATATCTTTGTTCTATTTCTTTTATCCATCTACCTACAGGAGTATCTTTATCTTCCTTTTCTTGTTTTTCTTCCGTTCTAGCATAATTACAAGCCACTTCATATGCTTCTCGCAGTCTTTTAAATCCTTCTGGATCATCTTCTGGATTCACATGTACTAGATGGTTATGATATGCTTCTTTAATCAAACTCTCTTGTTTTGTCATTTCAATCTCTAAAACAAAAAATGCCATTTTATTATCCATTTTACTCTCTCCTCTCATTTCTTTTCTTGCTTTTTTATTGTCTTATAAAATATTTTCACTTCTATTGGCTTTACCATAATCCATCGTTTTTGACCTACCTTGCCAATAGTCTATCGTCTTTAAGATCACTAATGTTCATCGCTAAAATATTCTATCCTTTTCATCTGTTTCTATCATCTAGTCCATTTAAAACTGCTATCTGTATACTTATTAAAATAAGCTGATAATCACATCACAATTTCCATTATAGCAGATACTTTTTATAGTTGCAAATAAGTCTTAGAAAAAACTTGATAAAATGTTATTTTCATATTTTGACTGAAGTTCCGCTGCGTCAAGGAAGTATTCCAACGAAGCCGCGCTTTCGCTCCGTTCCAGACGTAACGGTACTAAATTCACAGCTCCGCTCCTTGCGGAACTGTTCATTAAGTACCAACGTCTTCTAAGGGGCTTCTTATGGAATACTTCCTTGCCTTCGCTAGTCTGTCAACCATTCTAGGATATATGAAATATATAAATCTGCTTTATCTCTAAAATAAGATATACATAATCCAATATGTTTTAAAAACTGTTTAAAATCATACTATCTATAAAAAATTTTTGACTTTTTTTGGCTAAAAATAGATTATAATAACTCTCACAAATCAAAATTTATGTGAGAATATCATGAAAAAAGATGGGCGATTTGAGTCAGATGAATATATATGCAGTTTAAGAACCGTTGCTTTTCTAATTAAAAATAATAAAATCCTCGTGCAAAGAAAAAATAGCTTGTTGTATAGTTACTAAAATATCTAAAAATATAATGTGTATAGACATTTCATAGATTTTTGGAAAAAGTAAGGAGAACACTTTTCTGAAAAGGGAGATAAACTAGCGGAAGAAAGACCCTCTTCCAAAAGAAGCCCCTTGGAAGACGTCGGCACTTAATGAGCGAACCCACAAGGGTTCGGCGAATTTAGTACCACGTAGTCTTACACGGAGCGAAAGCGCGGCTTCGTTGGAAGAGGGTCTTTCTGGAGCGAACCTTATTAAAATTTATCAAATAGTTTTGAATTTTAAAATCAGTAAAAAAAGCGGATATTTACAATCCGCTTTGTGTTTCCCTTCATGAACTTAAATAGTTACAATTATGCCGCCATCATTAGCATACATTGTACTCACTCCTCTAGTATCTAAAATAATCGTTTCCTTCACTTTTATCTGTTCTGTTATCAATTTCTTTACATATTCTGCTCTTTCTTTGCAGTTGCAGTGTGAGATCATCAATCTTTTTTGTTCTGAATTTTTCACTTTTTGGGTTATAATCTCTGCCATTTTTATCAACGCTTTATTGATTCCTCTCGCTTGATCTAATTTGCAGATATTTCCCTCCTCCGTAGCACCCATAATTGGTTTTATACTCAGTACATTTGCCAAAACTGCCTGTATATTAGATAATCTTCCATTTTTTTTGAGGGTGTCTAATGTTTCTAGTACAAAGTAAGTATTCATCTCCTCTAAAAATGCCTCTCCCTGTTTTACAATTTCTTCAAATGGTACATTTTCTTTTGCTAATTCCTGCACTTTTAATGCAATTTGTGTCTGTCCCACTGAGGCAGAGCGCGAATTAAATACATGAATCTTTTTGTTAGGTTCTTTTTCTTGTATCAAAGACTTTCCTAACATTGCACTATTATAAGAACCGCTCATCTTTTCTGACAAGGTAACAACAAAAATGCAGTCATAGTTCCCCTCCATCGCCTGCATATAGCGTTCTGGAGAAGGACATGCAGATTTAGGGCAGCCTTCATAGGCTTTTACCCTTTGGATAAAATCAGCTTGGTCAAAAGTTTCATCATCTATTACTTGATAATCTCCTATCATAAGAGTGAGAGGAACACTTTCAAATCTTTGGCTTTCTTTTTGTAATTTTGGAATTTCTCCACAACTGTCTACTATTATTTTATAATTCATAGTAATCCTCCATTTCTGCGCTTTTTAAACGCATCTTGTATTTGAATTGTACTGTAAATCCTGATTTTAAAAGTTTTTCTGCTAAACATTTCTACTTTATGTAGCTTTCATTACTATATATAATAGCATACAGCTCTCATTTTGTGAAGTATTATTCTCTACATTACATAAAAAATTATTACTATTCCACCTTTCGCTTCTATTATTTATTAGGTAATTGTGAAATTCCGAACATCATGGAAATACTACTCTTCCTAAAAATTCTTTCTGCATATCTCCTCACTTAAATTTCCATAGTTTATCGCAACATTCGCTTTTCAAAAAAGCAGAACAGCCAACCACCCAGCGGAGGCAAGGAAGTATTCCATAAGAAGCCCCTTAGAAGACGTCGGCACTTAATGAGCAAACCCGCAAGAAGCGGGATTTGCGAATTTAGTACCGCTACGTCTGGAACGGAGCGAAAGCGCGGCTTCGCTGGAATACTTCCTTGCTTAAGCGTCCCCTTTGATTTTAAAACAAACTTAACTTTAAAATACTTATTCTCTTTCTTCTTCAAAAAATACTTTCATCAGTTTACATAGAGTTACCTGATCCTCTTTCCCCATTGTTTCTCTAGAAGAATGCATTGCTAACATCGGTATCCCTACATCTATTGTCTTCATTATCAAAATACTAGAAACAGGAGATCCTAATGTAGAGCCTCCTCGGATATTGGAATGATTCGCAAATTTTTTATAAGGAATCTCATATTTTTGGCATAACTGTTCTATTATTCCAACCGCTTCACTATCTGTAGCATAGAGTTGATTTCCAGAAAGTTTTAAGGCAACACCATCATTTAAATAAATCTGGTTAGTGATATCACATTTTTCTGGATGGTTTGGATGAATCGCATGGGCAACATCTACAGAAAGTATCATTCCATCAGCAACTGCTGCTAAATACTCCTCTCTTGTCTGCTCAAGTGCTAAATATAGTCTTTCCAGAATCATAGGAAGTAATGCAGAATCTCCTCCCTGTTTTGTCCTGCTTCCTATCTCTTCATTATTGAATAAAGCGATCACATTTATTCCATTATTTCGCTTTCCTTCTATTATTCCTGTCACACATGCTTGCACACTGGTAATATTATCTAAACGAGGAGAAGACACCAGTTCTTCATTTACTCCTATCACTTCTGGCTTATCACTATTATAAAGGTTGATTTCAAAATCTAAAATATCCTGTTGTTCCACGTTTAATTCTTTGGCTAATAAATGTAAAAACCATTCTTTCTCTTTCTCTTTTTCTGATTCTATTCCTGATAAAGGAAGTAAATCCACTTGTTTATTTAGCTCTATTCCTTGATTGACATCGCGGTTCATATGAATAGCGAGATTTGGTATGATAAAAATAGGTTTTTTAAAATCTACCAGCCTAATTTCTGGTCTAAAAATGTCTTTACTTTTTATAGAAACTCTGCCGGCAGCAGATAATGGGCGATCTAACCAAGTATTTAAAATAGGTCCTCCATAGACTTCTACATTTAATGTTCTATATTTTCCCTTTTTTTCTGGCAGAGATTTAATTTTTAAACAAGGCCAGTCTGTATGAGCCATCTCTATTCTGAGCATATCTTCTTTTTTATAATTTTTCCCGATCCAAAACGCTATCAAAGAAGACTGAAATGGTGTTAGAAAATATCCTTTACCAGTTTCTAAATTCCACTTTTTTTTCAAAGAAAGCTCTTCAAATCCTGCCTCTTTCAGCTGTTTTTCCGCCTCCTTTACAACATGAAAGGGAGATACTCCCTGTTCTAATATTTTTAAAAGTTCTTCTATTTCCTTTTCCATTTTATTGCCTCCATTTTAGATATTATTTAACTATTTTATAATTAGTTTTATTCCATTTCATAAAATATTTCTGATGTCTTTAAAAACTCTTGTACCTTTTTATCCCAGCTATGCTCTAATCCTTTTTCCATCGTAAATATTCTCATAGAAACTCCTGTGATACAATATAAGCTTTCCTTTTCATATCGAATATGTAAATAAAGTCCCTCTATATCCTCTTCCCGATAAGGAAGACCTGTTTCTTGTAATAAACTTCTTACCATTTCCTGTTTCATACGAAAGACTATTTTCATATTCTTAGGCGTTTTTTTGCCTTTAATCAATTCAAAACATATAGGGCGCAGCCTTTTCCATAAGGCGATCCTTTCTTTTGGAAGCTCTTCTCTCTCTTCTATTGTAAAAAACTCTTCCTGTATATGACCATCGATAGAAAATCGGATGTCTGTGGAAATTTCTGCTTCTATCACAAGAAATTCATCAAATATTTCCTTTAATAAAAGTTTTGCCATAAAGCCTTTGATATCTATCACTTTACAAGCGACCATTTCTTTCCTCCATAATTATAATTTTCTTTAGGTAATTGCGAAACTTTGAAAGCTATATAAATACTGGTCTTTTTAAGAATTACTTCTGCATATCCCCTCACTTAGATTTCATAAGTTCTGGTAACATTCGCT
>CAJUHN010000148.1 GCA_910585935.1 uncultured Lachnospiraceae bacterium
CTTAGTACCGCTACGTCTGGAACGGAGCGAAAGCGCGGCTTCGTTGGAATACTTTTTTACTATAGCGAACCTTTTTTCTTTCGTAATCACCTAAAACCTTTTTTCTTGTGAATTCATATAAAATTTCTCTTGCTTCTATACAGAACTTCCCGTATAATAAATATTATCATTCACATAGGAGGAATTTTTATGTTAGAGGAACTTTTGAATAAAATTGTGCCTTATATTATCAGCATTTTAGAATGTATCGGAGTCTTTATTATCGCTTATTCTAGTCTTAAAACATTTTATTTATATCTGCGCAATAAACTCCATTCTGATAGCCATGAAATTAAATTAGATTTTGCCAGAAGCTTAGCTTTTGCTTTAGAATTTAAACTAGGAGGAGAAATATTAAGAACTGTTATCACTAAAAATCTAGATGAAATGTATATATTAGCTGCAATTATTCTACTGCGTGCTATCCTCACTTTTGTCATCCATTGGGAAATTAAATTTGATACTTCTAATCCTATTTAAGTAAGGGTTCATTGTTTAAAACCTGTGAAATTATGAAAAAAGGGCTATTGTAAAATAATTTTTAAATACCAAATATTATGGATATTCTATCCCTATCTATATTGGGTATCATCTTTATTTTACAATAGTCCCTTTTATTATCATAAACTCAATCTGCAAAGCATAATCAAATTTATCTTATGCAATTTAATATCATTTCTCTATCCTATCATTTGATGATGTAATTTATGCACTATATCTAAAATTCTTTCTTTTGCCATTCCCTCTGGAGATTGTTTGATATAATTTAAAATTTCATTTTGTGTCACTTTATCTAGCAGTGCGAAATGCTGCATTGCTTCTTTATCCTGTGCTAATGACATAGAGAATCCAATTGGCATTGTTTCTTTTTCTTCTTTCAATTCTATTCCTCCTATAATGAATAACGAATTTATTATCATTATGAGGATTTTATTGAAAATCTATACAACAAGGCTTTTATTTTTTTATCTCTTCTCCTATTGCTGTTAATAGACTTTTTTCTTTATCTATTGTGTCTTGTGCCACTTCCCATATCATAATTCCGCCCAAATTTTCTATTGCATATCTAGTCTTTTTTTGTATCATATCTCTGCCATTATACCATATTTGTGATCCATTTATCATTGTACTATCCTTTTTATCTGCTTCTGTATCAACTGTTAAAATCTCCTGATAAGGAGTTCCAAAAGGTCTTCCATAAAATGGTACTCCAAGCACTACCTTTTCACTGGGCAAATTTCTTGTTTCCTTCCAATAAGTTGCACAATTTATTGCTAATTCATAAGAAGAATGTTGTCCTCCATTTCCTCCATCATATGCCATCACATGAATCCAATCAATCGCATTTAGTACCTCATCACTATATGCTGCTGTATTATGATAAACAACGCCCTCTTCACTCACTCCACCTAATACTGCTACTGTCAATAATTTCCCTTTTTCTTGTAACCGTTCTTTTAAAAGCAATATGAATTCTTTATATTGTTCTGATGTATTATTTACTCTTGGATATTCCCAATCCAGATCAATTCCGTCAAATTGATATTCCTCACATAATTCCATGATAGAATCAACTAATTTTTTCCTCTTTTCTTCTGTTTCTGTCGCCTGTTTAAAAACATCTTCTAATAAAATACCATTATAGCTCCAGCCTCCAACTGCTAACATCACTTTTCTATTGTTTTGATGAGCAGTTTCTATTATGTTTTTTGCTATTTCTGGATTTTCTAAAGGTTGTAAGCTTCCATCACTATTAGGAATAGCAAAAGCATAAATGATATGGGTGATTATATCATATTGTATTTTAGAAAGTTCTTTTGGTTTCCATGAAGGATAATATGCTATCACTTTAAACTCTTCTTTCAAAGCAGGTTCTTCCTGTTTTGTTTCTTCTTCGTGTTTTATTTCTCCTTCCGTTTGTATTTCTTTTTCTGTCTGTATTTCTTTTTCTGTTTGTATTTCTTTTTTCGTTTCTGTCTGAGATTCTTGTTCTGTTGTCTGCGTTTGTGTTTCTATTGGTTCTGTTTCCTGACTTAAGAATAATCTATTCGTTTCTAATGTTTCTTTACTCCATTCTAATGTTTCTTCTATAGTTTCTGCTTCTATGTGTTTTGAATTTGTATTAATTTTTGAATATCCTGCTCCAAATCCAATGATAAGACCTAATATAAAAACGACAATTCCAATTATATAATTCTTTTTTTTCAAATAGTTCATCCTTTCTTCTTTTATCTCTTTTTTTTTAATTTTTTATCGTTAGTTTTCCTTCTCCCTCCTTTTTTTGTTTCTATTTTACTATATTTTAATCTGATAATATACTAGAAATAATATCCAACCAAAAGTTCAAGCGAAAGTTGGATAAAATATAGCATTTTAGCACTCAATAAATTAAGAATTATATATTTGTTTCTACAAAATGAACATTGGAATTATTCCAGTATTTTTTATAAACTCTATCTTTGTGTTCGTCAAGATTTAGTTGATACATACGAAAGGTAACTAATATATCTTTAGGTTGCCATTGTTCTTTATATGAATATTGGTACTTCATTCCTAACTTTTTCATTACTTCACCGCTTCGTGGATTATTAATATCATGTGTAGCCGTAATATATGGAATTTCATCTTTTTTTAATTGATCAATAACCGCTCTGCTTGCTTCTGTAATAATTCCTTGATGCCAAAACTCTTTGCATAATCCATAGCCCAAATCATAACTATCTTCTGTACTGACATTGACATATCCAATAGGGAAATTGTCTTTTTTTAAGCAAACTGCGTAGTTGTATGCAATTTTCTGATTGTATTTGCTTACAAATTGATTTTCATAAAACATCTTTGCCTCTTCTATTGTTTTTAAAGGAAACCAAGGCAAGAATGTATTAACTTCTTTATCACTGTAAATTTTATAAAGAGCTTTTAAATCGTTTTCAATAAATTTTCTTAAAATAAGCCTTTTTGTTTCAAGTGTTGGTGTATTCATTTTTTCTCCTAAAATCTCAATAAATTTCAATTCATACAAAACCTGATTGTTATTTATAGTATCTGAATAGATAAAAAAAGTCTTATTATCTATCCATATACTCTTTCTGTTCTATTTTCGATAATCATCTCTAATAAATGGTTTATCGATTTTTGTGTTAGTTAAAATACTGTATTTTTGGGGATGTCGATATGCATTTCCGTGTACTTCATTTCCTCGATAATTGCGAAGTTGCTCTAAATCAATTTCAGCAATATAAACGCCTTCCGCTCCATCTGCTTGTAAAATGCAAGTATCTCGAGAATTCTCACATTCAGGAAGATAAACCACACCATCAAAAACACTCGAACCACCATTACAATCGGGTACTGTTTCGGGATAGTTACAAGTAGCAATCGCTGTCATATTTTCAAAAGCCCTGCCACGAAGTTGTGATAAACGATTAATTTCCATTGGGCAAGCATTAGGAACAAGAATAAGTTCTGCACCTTTAAGCATTAAAATTCTTGCGCTTTCAGGAAATTCTCTGTCATAGCAGATCATAGCTCCAACTTTAACCTCACCACATGATGTATCAAGTGTAGTCACATAAAACTCTTCACCCGGCGTTAAGTTCTGTTCCACGCTAAAATCACAGGTATGTACTTTCGCATAGATAAATTTCTGTTTTCCGAATCTGTCAAAAAGAATAAATGAGTTTCGAGGGGCATTTTCATATTTTTCAAGCAGAGTTATACCAATAGCGATATTGAGTTCTTTTGCAAGGTTGCCAAATGCATTAACAAAATCACTATTAACAGGAATTGCTTCTGCTTTCCATTCGTTGACAGGTCGATCATAAATGTTATATCCATTACTCCACATTTCAGGAAACAGTACAATATCAGCATCGCTTTCTTTAGCTTTCTTACAATATTGAATTCCTTTTTCAAGATTTTCCTTAAGCGTTTTACAAGGAGAAATCTGTAATAAAGCAATTTTCAGTAGATTCATTATAATACCTCCAAATAATTATCATTTTAAATCGTAATTTATCATGAGAATATGAACACACTTCATTAACAACTTATGATAAAAATATTAGGCATTGCAAATATAACCTTTACAGTGCCTAATATTTTTTATGAAAATTAATTAATTATTCTTTTATTGTTTCAATTCACGCTCGATAATTTCACGAAATATGGCAGCATATGATTGTGAGGATTGACCCTATATCAGTGGAAAATATACTGTTCTCTTTGCTACTGCAAGATACTGTTTTTGCTATTTTATATTAAATTTTTCCATTCCTCTTCTAATTCCTTTTGTTGTTCTTTATCTAGAAGTTCTGACAATTTTCTATAAACACTTTTGCACTCCTGCAAAATCTCTTTTTTTTCCATTTCGCTTTTTTCTTTCTCTATTACCTCAATTTCTACTCCATGGTTTTTATAATATAATTCTAAATAAGAATAACCTACACTAGCTAATCTATCTTTATATGTAATATAAATCTTAGAAATGCTTTCACTTTCTACCAGTTTATTTAACTCCATAAGCCCTTTTCTTTCCTCTTCTGCTCCAGAAGCGATATCAGTAATCACACGAATGGTATTTTTTTTAGTATCTATCTTTCCTATCAAATATCCCACTTGCCTATCTAGCTCTTCTTTCTGAGAATAATCATATACTCTCGCATAAACTGCTATACTCTGTGTTTCTTTTGATTTACTATCTCTATTCAATAATCTATCCACTTCTGATTGTGGTATCATTCTTCTATTACTTGGGCTTCTTTCTACCTTTATTTTCCCTTCTTTATCCCAATTCTGTATTGTTTTTACTGTAACATTTAATATTTTCGCCACTTCATTTGGTTTATATAGTCTTTCCATTATTAATTCCTTCTCCTATTTTAATCTTAGTTTACTTTTTTATACTCCCTAAAATCCTTTTTCTATAAAATACTTCCTTTCTACTATTTCCATAACTTTCCCCCTTTTAACTAAAGATTTTCTCTTATTATAAAACAATCTCATTTTAAATTCAATGAAAAAAGTCTAAAAAATTTTTATATTATATTTATTTTTAGAAAAATATTATCATTATTTTATAATATTTCTTCATTTTTTTATATTCAAGCTTACAAATCAAAATATATTGTACTGATTTAAAAAAATATCAAATACTTATCTAAACATATTATATCTCTTGTTTTATAAAAATAAAAAAGAATTACGTTATTTTTTACCTTAAATCGTAATTCTTTTCTGTTTTATACCAATATAGAAATATCTAATTTTGTTAAAATATACTTCTTGATTTCTTCTTTGGTCTTTTCTAAGGCAATAGACAACTCAGAAAATAAATTATCCTCTGCTATCTTAAGATACATTTCATCTATCACCGACATTTTCTTTCCCTTAGATACTCTTTGTTGTTGGTGTGAATAAATAGTTTTTATTATTTTTAACCATTCTCTATTATCGCATTTTAGCAAACATTCCTTATAACTTTTTTCTCTCAATTTATCATTCATTATCTCTAATTCCTCTACCTCTAAGATATGATTCATAAAAAAAGAGCCTCTTCTTTGGTGACTATCTTTCTCATAAATTTGTCTGTGATACAAATTAACACAAAAACCCCCACAAACAGCATAACCACGCCATTTGCAGGGATACTAATTCCTATCACTGTTATTTAATTTTCCAAATTTCTACTATCCACTACGATAAATAGAGATAAATTTACTGTCCCATCTGTTTTGCAACTTCAGCAGCAAAGTCTTCTTCTTTCTTTTCGATTCCTTCGCCTGTTTCAAAACGTACAAAACCTTTTACTGTAATCTTTGCATTATTAGCCTTTGCAACTTCCTCTACATATTTTCCAACTGTCTGTTTTCCATCTTCTGCTTTTATATAAACTTGATCTAACAGACAAATTTCTTTTAATTCTTTATTGATACGTCCCATCACCATACCGTCGATAATATTATCTTTTGCATCTGGTTTCTCATTCTTAGCTTGTACTGTTAAAATTTCTCTTTCTTTTTCAATATAACTCTGATCTACTTCTGATCTATTTGTATAAACAGGTTTAATTGCTGCAACCTGCATCGCTACATTCTTAGCCATTTCTTTAATAGAATCATTTACCACATCAGCCTCTAAATCCACTAATACACCAATCTTACCGCCAGCGTGAATATAAGACATCACAAAACCATTCTCTTCTGTCACCTGTTTAAATCTTCTGATATTCATATTTTCGCCGATAATCGCGATTTGAGAAGCTAATGCATCTTTTACTGTAAGAGTATTATCTAATACCCATTTCTCTTCTAAAAATTCTTCTATGGTATTAACAGAAGTATTGATTGCTTGTTCTGCTACATCTTTTACAAAAGTTTGGAATTTTTCATTCTTAGCCACGAAATCAGTTTCTGCATTGACTTCCACTATAACGGCTTTCTTTCCATCATCCTTTACTAAAGTTGTACAGATACCTTCTGCTGCAATACGTCCAGCCTTCTTTCCTGCCTTTAAAAGTCCTTTTTCTCTTAAATGATCAACAGCTGCATCCATATTTCCATCTGTTTCTACAAGCGCATTTTTACAATCTACCATACCTGCACCTGTCATTTCACGTAATTCTTTTACCATTGCTGCTGTAATAGCCATTTTTATATCTCCTTCCAAATATGATTATTCTTCTGTCACTTCTTCTGCTGTTTGTGCAAATTCTTCTTCGATATCATTTGTGATAACACCTTGATTTGCTTCAATGACCGCATCTGCCATTTTAGATACAATTAATTTCACAGCTCTGATCGCATCATCATTACCTGGAATCACATAATCTAATTCTTCTGGATCACAATTTGTATCTGCTATACCGATCAAAGGAATTCCTAAAGTATGAGCTTCTTGAATACAGATTCTTTCTTTTTTTGGATCAACCACAAAAATCGCATTTGGAAGTTCTTTCATTTCCTTAATTCCGCCGAGATTTTTTTCTAATTTTTCCCATTCTTTCTTTAATTCTATAACTTCCTTCTTAGGAAGAACATCAAAAGTTCCATCTTCAGACATCGTTTCGATTTCTTTTAATCTAGAAATTCTGCTCTTAATCGTCTTAAAATTAGTGAGCATTCCACCTAACCATCTCTCATTTACATAATACATATTGCAGCGCTCTGCTTCAGATTTAATCGCATCTTGAGCTTGCTTTTTCGTTCCAACAAAAAGAATCGTACCACCTTCTGAAGCGATATCAGAGATAGCCTTATAAGCTTCATCTACTTTCCCTACAGACTTCTGCAGATCAATAATATAAATACCGTTTCTTTCTGTATAAATATAAGGAGCCATTTTAGGGTTCCATCTTCTTGTTTGGTGTCCGAAATGTACACCTGCTTCTAATAACTGTTTCATTGAAATTACGCTCATTTTAATACCTCCATTTGGTTATTGCTTCCATATACATCCACTCTAAGAACCCAAGCGTCAGGCACCTTCTTAGAAATCCGCATATGTGCTTTGTTGCGCGGTCTTACCGCAATTTACCACATGAAATTATATCATATGTATCCTCTATTTGTAAAGAACTTTCTTCACTTTTTTATAGTTTAAATTGTTCTACCTGCATTTTCAAATGAGCTGCCTGTTTTGCTAATGTTTCTGATGTCATAGCGCTCTGTTCAGAAATCACAGAATTTGATTGTAAAACATCAGAAACCTTCTCTATTCCTGTCACAACATCTCTTACTGCCTCTGCCTGTTTATTAGAAGCTGTCATAATCTCATTAATTACCTCTCTAGTGATATCACTAGACTTCACAATTTCTTCTAATGATAGTGCTGCTTCTTTTACACTCTCTGTTCCATATGCAGTCGCTGCCATACATTTATCTAACAATTTTATTGTATCCCGTGTTGCTTCTCTACTCTGTTCTGCTAACTTTCCTATTTCAAGAGCGACCACAGAAAACCCTTTTCCTGCTGTCCCCGCTCTGGCTGCTTCTATTGAAGCATTTAATGCTAGCAAATTTGTCTGTGAAGAGATGTTCTCGATCACCTGCACGATTTCATGTATTTGATTCGTACAAATTTCCATCTCCTGCATAGCCTTTACAACCTGATCCATTTTTTCATCGCCACTTTTTGCAGTCATTACAGCGACTTCTGACAATTCGTTCCCTCTCACTGCATTTTGAGCATTTTTATTCACTCGTTCAGAAATTCCATTTACAGTATTCAAGACTTGTTCTATCACATTCGCTTCATTCGCAGAGCCATCCGCAAGACTCTGTGCTCCATCTGAAATTTGCTGTGCTCCATTAGAAACTTCAATCGCTGAATATTTAATGCTTCCAATCACTCCTGAAAATCTATCCAACAAAAAATAGAGAGCCTCTTTAATACGTGAAAATTCCCCTTGATAATCTTTTTTTAATTCCACATTTAAATTTCCATTACTCATAGAAATCAAAATCTGTGCTACCTCTTCAATATAACCTTGATAATTACTCAACTCTTTCACTATCTCCAAAAAAGCATTTCCTAATGAAGCTACTTCTGAAATATCTTTTTCTTGTATTTCTATATTGAAATTTCCAGATGCAATCTGATTTGCTATTTCTGTTGCCATCTGAATTTCTTTGCCTACTTTCTTCGTAATACACCATAAAATAAATATCAATAGCCCCATACTTCCACTCAAAACTAAAACAATTATAATCTGTTTCAAATGTGAATTTGCCATAGCCTCTTTATAAGATAGCTGTCCTAATAAATAAAAATTAGAAGCATTATCAATAGATATAATATATCCATAATATGCCTTTCCATCCAATTTAAAATCCACTTTTCCTGTTCTACCTGATTTTATATATTCCTTTACTCGATCGGAATAATTTATATCTATAAAATCAGAACCAATGAATTCAGAATTTAAATCAAATAAAATCTTCCCATTTTCAATTAAAACAAGAGAATATCCCTCATCTGAAAATTGTATGATATCCTCTAACTCTCTATTCCAATCTATTCCTTCTATCTGAACTTCCTGAAAAGAATTCTCCTTTAAAATATTATTTACTTTTTCTGCACTCCATTCAGAAATTATCTCTATTCGATCATCATTATCCTTTTGTGCTAAAACTGTCATCATATATATCATCACTAATGCCGCAAAAATAAATACTATTATAATAGGTATCATAGTATACCCAAATACATAGCCCTTTAAACTCTTCCGTTTACCTTTCATCTGAGCAGCCTCCCGAATCCTGTTATTTATTCTCATTCTACCACAGCTTACCTATCACGTCAATTACCTTACTATAACCTCTTTTTCCTATTTTATTACTAATCTCATCTTTATCAACTTTGCTACGAAAATAGATTTTTATTTTCATAATAGGCTGTGATAACCTTTCATGATTTGTTGATAAATTAATTTATTCTAAAACAACCAAATATCTCCCACTGGCAAAAATATAAAAGTTAAAATTGAAAAAAACACATAAATATCAAAGGTTCGCTCTGGAAAGAAAGGTTTCCAACGAAGCCGCGCTTTCGCTCCGTTCCAGACGTAACGG
>CAJUHN010000149.1 GCA_910585935.1 uncultured Lachnospiraceae bacterium
GGTATTTTTACTTTCTCTAAATTTTCACATTCTCGAAACGCATTCTCTCCTATTTCTTTTACACTTTCTGGTATGATTATCTCTTTTAAGCTCCTACATCTTTCAAATGCCTCTTCACCGATTACCTCTAATGAACTTGGTAAATTGATTGTTTTTAATTTATAACATTCAAAAAATGTACTCTTCCCTATGATTTTCAGTGTACTTGGTAATTCTACTCTTTCTAAATTTGAGCATCTCATAAAACTACTTTCTTCTAAAATCGTCACTCCCTCTGGTATATTCATTTCTTCCAGACTTCTACAACCAGAAAAAGTAATTACTCCTATCTCTTTTATACTTTCTGGTAAAGTAATTTTTTTTAATTCTCTACTATCTAGTGTACAAAAAGTTCCGTCTAAGCTATACACCGGTTTTCCTAAAATATACTGAGGTACTATAACTTCCTCTTTATCTTCCTTTAAATAATATGTTAGTTTTACTCCTCTCTTATCTATACAAAACGAATATGTCTGTATTTTATTATATTCACTCATGATATATAATGCCATGATAAGTAAAATACCAGTTAATATTATGTTCATAACAATAGATACTCTTTTCATTTTTCCTCCTTATATAAAACTTCTACTATATCTGTCCCCCTATTTTCTCTTTCTTCTATTTTTAATATAATAATTTTTTTGTCATAAAACCTTTTCGTATCATATTTTCTTCAGATTGAGAAAATATTTTTTCTATCTTTTTAAGTAAATAATAAAAAATGTCTAATAGCATATTCTATCTAGTAATTTGTCCTTCCTAAGATAAATCCATCATATTCATAACTTATTTATCATCTATTTTCATCTACTATATCAAACTCATCTTTTATATTTAGATCTGTTATTACTCTCTTTATGTATCTTTCCTTTTTATTCATTTTGATATGGAATATTATTTTCTTTGGCATACTTTTCTGCATAGGAATTCTTCGGTGTAATAATTTCTACTTTTTCAGAACCTAAAAATGCATTCTCTCCTATCTTTTCTACACTTGCCGGTATTTTTACTTTCTCTAAATTTTCACATTCTCGAAACGCATTCTCTCCTATTTCTTTTACACTTTCTGGTATGATTATCTCTTTTAAGCTCCTACATCTTTCAAATGCCTCTTCACCGATTACCTCTAATGAACTTGGTAAATTGATTGTTTTTAATTTATAACATTCAAAAAATGTACTCTTCCCTATGATTTTCAGTGTACTTGGTAATTCTACTCTTTCTAAATTTGAGCATCTCATAAAACTACTTTCTTCTAAAATCGTCACTCCCTCTGGTATATTCATTTCTTCTAAACTAATACAAGAAGAGAAAGTAGTTATTCCTATATCTTTTATTCCCTCTGGTAAAATAATCTTTTTTAATCGTGCTCCTCCACCACCTGTTGTACAGAAAGTCCCCTCTAAACTATACACTGGTTTTCCTAAAATATAATGAGGTACTATAATTTCTTCTTTATCTTCCTTTAAATATTTTGTTATTGTCACTCCTCTCCTATTCACATTAAATAAATATGTTTGCATTTTATTATATTCATTCACGATATATAATGTTAGAATAAATAAAATGCTAATTAATATTATATTCATAACAATAGATATTTTTTTCATTTTATCCTTTTCCTTTTTCACTATTTTTATTTATTTTTCCAACCATCGTTTTTACCATCATATCCTACAAATACTAAAATATATAATCTCATTCTCGCTTTTTCATCTGTTCCATTAAGACCTTGATATATTTCTTCTATTGTATAATCTTTTTTTCCTATTTCTAAACTGAAATACTCCTCTTTATCTAAATCAAATTCTTTTATTATGCTATCTCTATAATCATCCATATTTATTGTATTGTTGTAGAAATCTAACTTCTTTTGTAAATCATCATTATTAATATAAATATAACTTACACTAATTTCTCCATCTTCTTTTTTTGTTATAGTTACTTCCATTCCCAACACTAATACTACTTCTGCAAATTCTAACTTTTTCTTTACCTTTTCTGCATCTTCTTCTGTTTTTTCTGAATTTGTTACTCCTCTTGCATATCCTATAATACTAGCTCCTATGGATATTGCTGTACCATATGGTATGGACGTACTAAATACCATTTCAAATACTTTATCCATCTGTGATCCTACTAATCCTAAGCCTGTTAATATTGTATCTGTAGCAAAATCTTTTTTATTATATGATAATCCTTCTAAATACTTTGAAGCATCGTTCAATGCAGAACCTGCAAATTCAATATTATTTCTCAAAGTATATGTTTCTATAATTTCTTCCTTTTTATCTGGATAAGTTGGTATATTTACAATAAAATCTCCTTTAACAGGACCATTTTCTTCTACTTTTATTTTAAGTATTTCTTTATTATTTGATTGTATATATTTTCCATTCTGGCAAACAGTATGTAATAAGTTAGCTTTTCCCATTTCTAGCCTCAGTCGATCAAATACTTTGTCATCATATTCTATTGTATCTAAATATGCTGGCAAGACTGCTGCCATTCTATCATAGTATTGACTGACGCCTTGTAATATAGGAGAATATGCTGGAACTATACCATATGCTGATAATGTATTTTTGTCATCTAATGTTTGATATGAATTTATCATATCGAGTGTTTCTCCTGTCTGTCCTTCTGTAATTCCCATCTTCATTTTTCTATAACCACAATTAATAAATTTTTCTATATCTTTTGTATTAGTCATTGTCATAAAGGTATAGGTCAATGCTTCATATAATGAAAGTACCATATCTCCCCAATTGTTTGGATCAGATTGCATTATAGATTCTATAAATTTCCAATTATAAGAAGTAATATTTCCCTCTGCATCTTTATTTATCATTATCTCCATTAATTTTTCCTTATCCTGATTTAAAGCTACCATTCCCACTACTATGGCTTGAGTAACTGCTGAACCTCCTTTGTCTCTTGATACCTTTCCTTTTATTAATGCTTCTGATTTTAATGTTCCTCCTGTTAATATTTTTAATTCTTTTTCTTCTTTTGTTTCTTCCTCTGCCGCCTCCTCAGCAGGCACTTCTTCTACTTCCATCACAATAGTTATCACTCCGCCATATAGACAGGCACATTTACTTTCTATGGTAAGAGCTGGTGCTCCATCTATTACATGTTCTTCATTTGTAAATATCCAAGGAGTCGGGGTCTGTAAATCACATTTATTGAACATCAAGGATTTTAGTGTAATCGCAGCTTTTGTAAAAAAACTTCCGATTCCTTTTCCTACACTTTCAAAAAATCCATCTCCCTCTTCTGCTTTATATTTCTCATCTGCCTGTTTTTTTGCATCTTCATATACTTTCTTTGAATTACAATCTCCAAAATGGCTTAAATTTTCGTCTTTATAGTGGTCATTTGCATTTAATAGTGGTTCTCCCTTATAATAGACACCATGTCCATGTACCACATTTAGATAATTCTCCATCGTTCCACAATCGCACTTTGCTTTCATTGACCTCACAATATATGCTTTTTCTTCTCCCATTTATATCACCTTCACCCTTTTTAATCCTATTCCGTAAAACCTTCTCCTCAACAAACTTTCTGCTACTGGCAAGGATATAATCACTTTATATTCTAGCAGCGGCGTCACGCGAAAGATTTGTTTTTCTCCTATTTTCTTTCTCTCTAATACTAATTCTTCTATTGTTCCATTTGTATATTTCTTACTGCTTTCATGAAGACACTCTATCATTTCAAACTTCGCCACCCAATATAAAGGCGCTCTTTTATTTTCTGGAGCAGTAGAAAAAACTTGTATTGCCTTAAATGAAATACTCTTATCATAAAGAGAAAATAACCGTTTTATCTTATCTGATATCAAAAATGTAGGCTCTGTTAAAATATCACATACCTCTTCATACTCTCTTCCGCTATAATACGCTACTTTTAAAGTTTCTAATTTCTCATATTCCTTTTCCTTCATCTGATAAGTATAGATATTCCGATCTAAATTCATCACTTCTATCGGATTTTCTACCGCTCTCTCCTGTGATAATTCAAAATACTCCATCTTATTCCTCCTCTTTTTTTTCTTGTTCCTGAGCTACGGAAAAAGAAGCGAAATCAGAATTTAATGTTTTACATTCCTTCATCTGTATTTCCTCTATTTCACAAAAAGACAAAGTACTATCTGATAAATCACACTCATTCCATTCCGTATGCTGAAAATGACAATGATAAAATTCTGTATTTTTATATACTTCTAGTTTCTCTTCTTTTTTGCTGTCGCTAAAAATCACCTTTTCAAACTTCACTTTATCAAAGTGACAATTCGCATAAGACCCTGCTATGTTCTCTCCCTGTTCTATGATTACATCTTCAAATTTACAATTTTCAAACAAGCAATCGTTCATTTTACAGCCTCTTATCTCACAATTTTGAAACATACAATCTTTAAATACTCCAAAATTTAGATTTAAGTTTATCAATGATTTTTTTTCATAATAAATGCCTCGAAACGTCCGAAATAATAAAGAAGTATCCATATCACAATTAAAAATATCCACCTCTGGCAATCTCGCCAGCACAGGCTTTTGCCAATCTTTATACTCTCCAAATGTGATAAAAAAGTTTTCTTCCTTTTGTAATTTCCTCAGCTTCTTTTTATCTATATTATCTGGTATCCAATACTTCATATAACCGCTAAAATAAGAAAGTAACGAACGAACCGCCCGTAATCCCAATACCTGCATCTCTGCCTTTCTAATAAAGCGCCCCAAACGATTCTTTTTTGCCTGCCCCAACAATTCCTCCTGAAACTCTTCAATATATCTAGTCAGCCAATCTGCCTGCATATATTCTGTCAGAAAACTATCCCTCAATACTTGTCCCCCTGCTCCATAACAATCTAATTGAAAGACTGGCTGTTTCAAATAGTAAGAGGTGAATAAAAAAGAAATCGTTATTTCTGAAATAGAAGGAAGGATCTCTTCCTTTTGTAATTTCTGTAAAAGCTCTAAATAAGAATTTAATCCCTTCCCTATCATTTCCTGAATTTCTTCTTGTTCTTTTTCTATCGCTTCTTTTGTTTTTTGAAAAAGATGTAAAAATGCGGGAGGATAATATGTTTCCTCAAACATTTCAATATAACTGCCCGCCATCGAATATTTCTCTCCTTTTTTAATTTATAATTACATTGCTCGCTGCCAATGCTGCTGTATCTTTTGTGATATCTAAATAAGCGCCTTCTGTTCCTACTGTAATTTCATTTTCCGCTACAATCCTCACCTCTGTTCCTGCCTGAATATTCACCGCTGTATCAGAAGAAATATTAATTGCTTTTTCTGAATAAATTTCTATCCCTTTTTCATCTGTTAAATTAATATAAATTTTCCCCTCTTTTGCGATAATATAGAGGCCTTCATCTGTCAGCAAAATCTGTTTTCCGCCCGGCGCTTTCCAACTTTTATGCTTCGGATTCGCAGGTGGTGTAGCACATACAGAACTTGCTGCAAAGGCATCTGCTTCATTTCCAGAAGGAAAGAACACTCTCACCTCATCTCCCTCTTCTGGCATACAATACCATCCGCTCCCATCACTGGAAGAATAAGCCGTAGAATAAGGAAACCACCAAGAACCTCCCTCATCATATCCACCTTTATCTATATCCGTCAAATGCACTTGTACCTTATCCTTTGATACTGCTTTTACAATTCCTTTCATCATTTTCCCTGCTGATTGTACATTAGGAGTAGCTGGTACTGCGATTCCAGAAAGATTTCCTGTAGAAGCACTTGTCCCTCCTCCTGGTGTAGAAGCACTGCCTCCCGTCTGCAGCAAACTATAGACCAACTCTAATATCCCATCTGATAATTCCGCTGTCACACCTTTAATTAATCTCTTTTTTCCATTCAACAGCACCATATCTCCTAAATAAACATAGGCATAAGACTTCACCCTCTCCTCTGAAAAGTCCTGTTGCATCACAGAAGCAGAAGCTGACATCTGCTGATAAGTATTTGTATCACTCCCAGAAGAATAAGAAGTCGCTTCTATTTCCTTAGTCTGACTTGCCGGCGGAAGTCCCACATAAATCTGTGGTCTTTCTGATGTGATATTTGTCACAAAAGGAGCTTTTAATTGAGATGCCATTCTTTTTCCGAACTCCCAATCTGTTTCATTATACTGCATAATAAGCGCTCCAATCGCCTTATCTGATACCATCATATGTAAATCTGCAATATCCTTTATATTTGCCGTTATAATCTGTCCATAAGTTTTTGCTGTATTTTGATAAGTTTTATTCTTTTTCTCCACATCCAGCCTGCAGCTAGTAGAAGATAATACCAACTGCACCTTACTATATTCTGTTTCATTCATTAAATTTAAACTTTTTACACAGCCACAAAATAAAATAGAAGGCTGCTTTTGTGCTGTTGTTGTCACTGTCACAATCGTACTTTCATCTACCCTCTGCACATAATCCTTTGCCGCACCAGAATCAAGTTCCCCCTCAATGACTGCCTCCGCATGTTCATTTACCCTATGAACAATGGATAATTTCGTTATTTTTTGGAATGGAAAACCACTTACTGCAATATTGAAATGTGTAATCGTTTCTATCATTTTTCTTCCTCCCCTTCTTCATCTTCTAAAAATCGAAAAGTTTCTAACATCTCTAACGCAATCGTTCGATATCTTTTATTATATTTATAACCAAAGTTCATAAACCCAATTAAAACTCTCTCTTCCAAAGAGCTAAAAAACATAATATTATAAATAGCAGCATCTAACGTATGAGAAACGAACTCCAGATAAGAAATATTGTGTTTTCCAGATTTTCTATTCTTTATTCCATAAATCGTCACCTTCGGTCCTGTCTTTTCTAACATCATCTTTGCAATCTTTGCAAAATCCCCCATAAATTCATTCGGAACTTTATGCTCTGTATAATGAAACCCCAAAGAAAAATTTAAGTAAGTATTTCCCCACACGATTTGAGGTTTATTTCCTAACAAATAGATAGCACTGATCTCTTCCTCCGTGAGTTCCTCAAAATCACTTGGCATCCAAATCGCTGCCTTTTCCTGTAATATCCTTCTCTCCGAAAACTCAACCGGAATTTTATGAATGAGTATTGTTCCACTCTGTATCGATTGTTTATTTTCCTCTTCTATCGTTTCCTCTGCAAATCTCTTCTTTTCAAACGCCTCATATCTTTCCCTCTCTCTTAGTATCTTTTCATCCATATTTTCTTCCATCAAAAAACACCTCCGCTTTCTCCTCTACTAACCATACCTCTATATCGCTCTTCCAAACCCCTTTTACCCCCAAATCCCCTCCTATCTTAAATCTAATCAATTTTAATTTTCCATTGATTTCTTTTCTGTTTGCTCACCGTAGAATCCCTTCCATGTTTTGTTTCCCCTAAAATCAGACTCAAATTTTTATAAATATCAAAGTTAGTATCCGCTTTCATTTTACTCTGTAATCTCTGTTGAATATAAGCGATCAAAGCCTCCTTTCCCATCGCCTGTGTCTGATTTAACACTTGAATACAAAACATACTGTCAAATTCACTCAACTTCTCATTCCTCAACATCTCTTTTGCAAATGCCTGTACAATATGTAAAGATATCGTCGCTCTCTCCCTTGCCGCATAAGGAGCATAAATCGTATTCAATGTATCATACTCTGTATTCCTATCATCAAAATCCTGATATTCATATCTCAGCTTCGCTCCCCTTTGTAACTTAAATCGACATAATTCCATATCCCCTTTTAACATCTTCTCTTCTGACGTTATCAAAAGTTCTATCTCCCTGCTCAAAAAATTCTCCGTCACTATCTCATCAGAAAACTGAAACTTCACAATAGAAGTGACATCAGTAGCTTCATACTCTACAGACATAGGCTCTTTAATTAAATATAACTTTTCCTGACAACATAACACCCCCGGATTCACAATAATCGCTTCCTTTGTCGTCGTCAGTTCACACCCCGTCACAATCCCATTCGCATATCCTTTGTAAAAATACTGATGATATAAAATCCCATAATCCGATAACGCCTCTAACATCTCCTTTCTTAAAATATGAGATTCTGTGAATATCGGAAATGCTTGTAATATCATATTCCTTCCTCCTCTTAATTAAAATCATATCTATAAGTAAAAACAATTCATTATAAACTAATAATAAAAGCCTTAACTCTAACTATACTCACTCATAATCTTTATCCCTGAGAAATAATCACTCAATTACCTCACACCACTTTAAAAACCTATAATATATTTCCATTTCTTCTATATCATCTCCAAGTGCTTTATCTGTAATTTCTTTTAATTCTATTATCTCTACAATTAAATTTTCCTTATCATACTTCAGTTCAAAAAAACTACATTTTTTATCCATCTTTTTGATTTCTAAAAATTCTTCTTTCGTACTCACTCCTTTATAAATTGGCAAAGAATTTTGTACATCTTTAATATTTTCTTTCCATTCATTTACAATTCTTCCCGTTTCATTTCTTTCTATATAAACTCCATTTACTTCTGGATTATCCGTTAATCTCCCAATACAAATATACTCATAATGAAAAAGAAAATCTTCTCCCGGTAAAACTTTTAATATTTCAGCCTTATCTAATTTTAAATCAGAGATAAAATCTAGATTAGCAATATTTTTATGAGTATCTCCCCTATTATGAAATATCAAAAATATCATACTTAAACTAATAGAAACCAAAATTACACTAATAACAATAATAAATATCAAATATTTCTTTTTCCTCATAAATCCCCACCCCTTTCCTTCTTATCGCTAAAAATCAAATTAATTTCTTATAAATCCCAAATCTTAGCTGAATAAACAAATTATCTTTACTCATCTGCACAGTTCACATCCATAAATCGCCGATATATCATTACTTCTTCTGTCTTTTCATAAATATCTTCTAAAGAAACATATTCCAAATCCATAATTTGTATCTGATTACCTTTTCTATCCCCTAACATATAAAAACTACATTTTTTATCCATTTCTATTAATTCTAACAAATAATCTTCTTCCATCTTAGGACTATAAATAGGTATACCATTTTCTATTTTCTCTTTTAATAATTCTATTTTTTCATTCCATATTTCTATTTCTTCATATGTTTCTTCTGTTTCTATCCATATCATTTCATATCCTATATCCTCATTTATTGGCATCACAATTCTAGGACTAAATTTTAAAGAATATACAAACAACATACCATTTTCTAAGTAATCATTAAAAAGACTTAATTCTTCCTTTTTATCTCTTCCATCATTATTCATCACAAAAAGTATCAAAAACACTATCACTGATATAACAAAAGAAATCTTTCTCCTATCCATTTTTATAACTCTTCCCTCCCTCACTGCAAAACTATATAAAAAACATCTATTTTATCATAATAATTTTATCTTAAATTTTTATAATCTCATAAAAGTTTTTCTTAAATTTTCCATAAAATAGAAATTACCACAAAAAAGAATCTTTACTTCTAGAAAAGCCAACAAACGAGCAAAGGCAAGGAAGTATTCCATAAGAAGCCCCTTGGAAG
>CAJUHN010000150.1 GCA_910585935.1 uncultured Lachnospiraceae bacterium
CCGCTACGTCTGGAACGGAGCGAGAGCGCGGCTTTGATGGAATACTTCCTTGCCGTAGCGAACCTCTGATACTCAAATAGACCACACTATACCCCTTTTCTATTTCTATTTATTTTATCGTCTTTTCTTTTTCCAAATAATATGTTATAATTATAACAAATATAAAATACTTTCATCTTTATATAAAAATAATAAACTAATTATTCAGGAGGTGACACTATGAAATATATGCGTATTCCATTTATAGTAGAAGCAATTCCCTATGAGCAAGGAAAAGGAATAGAAGATGGTTTTGAATTATGGTCAGATGTTGTCATTCATGGTTGGATTAAAACAGATAATTTAATAAAAATGAAAAAAGAAAATGGAACTATTGTTTGTCCTTATATTGATACTAGCCGTGGACGTTCTTTTATAAAAGAAGGAGATTATATCATTATAGAAAGTGATGGAAATCGTCATGTTTGCAGTGGAAAAATCTTTCCCGATCGCTTTGAAGAAATAAAAGAGTGAAAAAAATAAACCATTTAGATATTATTTTCTATTCTAAATGGTTTATCTTTTTAATTACATAATATTTCAGCAAGTGTTTTATAATCTACCCCAAAGGGTATTTCATATGTTCCTATTTGCATTTTATTTGCATACTTATTTAACACTAGATAATGATTAAATTCCGATGAATCTGTGATTACTCCTTTTTCTTGCAATATTATCGCAATATCTTCTGAACTCATTCCGCTCTTCACTGTAATAATCACCTTTTCTGTACCAGAATTGCTTTCTATCTCTTGTATTTGTGTAGTTGTTTCTTCTAATTCAACTGTAGTTACTTCTGTTATCGTTTCCTCTGTTGTTGTTTCTGCTGTAGTTATCTCTTGTGAAATACTTTCTGTTTGCAAAACTTGAGAAGAAGTTTCTGTTTCTTTTATACTCTCTTCTTCTAATGATGAACTTTCCGTTAAATCTTCACTTTCCTGTTCTGATGTTTCTGGCAAAACCAGACTAGAAGTTGTATTTTGTTCTGTTTCTGATAAAGAATTTTCTTCTGTTATACTTTCTTTCTCTACCATTCCCAGTTTTTTCGCCTGTTCTATAATTTGTTCATCTGTCATAACGGGAGTATCAGATGCTTTTAAATAAAAGGAAATCGCTAACATAATTGTTGTAAAAAGAATCCCTAAACCAAATCCTCGCAAAAAATACTTTAACTTCATGGCATTTCCTCATGAAACAAATCCACAACTAATTTCACTTCACCTACTCCAAGTCCTAATTCTTTTGCAATTTCTAAATTAGACTTTCCTTCTTTATTCATTCTCAAAATAATATCGTGATTTGTTTCCTTTGTTTCTTTCAGTGAAATTTTTTCCTGTACTTCTTGATTCGTTTCTTTTATGATTGTTTCATCTTTCTCAATGGGATTTATTTCTATCTGCTTTTCTGACTCTTTCATCGCTGCCATTTCTGCTACAATTTCCTTTGTTGTTTCTTCTATCACATCTTTTACTTCCGCTGCCTTCTTTTCCGTAACACGATTTTCTGCTGTAATACCTTCTACTAATACATTTCCTGCCTTTCTTAAAGATTTCACTGTATTTTGTACATCTACTACAGCTTCTTTCATTTCTTTCTCTTTATCATCTAACATACTATATAAAAACATAACTTCCTTATGGTTTTTATCCACTTCACCTAATACTGTTTCAGAATAATCATGGAGCGCCATTATCTTTTCATTTGATAGCATCTCTAATTGGCGCTCCGTTTTATCAACTATTTCATCCGTTATATTTTCAAGAAAATTACCAACCATTTCATGTATCTGCTGTCTGACTATTTGACGCATTTCCTCACTAGTTACCAACTTATCTGCTGCTTTATTCAAACGCTCTTCTTCATTCTTATCTGAAATAAAATAACTAATTATGATAGACATCATTCCAATCAACAATAAACATATTTCAAGCGCTGTCATCTTTCACCTCATACTCGCTTCCTTACAAGTGAGAAGACTGTCAAAAAAATCCTCACTTTTTTATTCCACTAAATTTTCATGTCAAAATTGCTAACTGTAGCTTTTACCTTTACACTACCTTCTTCTTCCTCTTCTTCCTTTTTCTTTTGCTTCTTTTTCTGGTTATTAAAATAAGAACCATTTCCTTTTTCTTTTGCATCATAACGATTCTCTTTTTTATCAGAATTTTCAAACTTTGTGACCTGTTGACTATTTTGTTTTACTTCATGATGTATTTGAATTTGAATATTGCTTTGGTCAGTTTGTGGCTTTATATCTTGATTTTGTTTAATTTGGCTCATATCTTGAGATCTTTGTACCACACCTTGGAGTTCTACCGGTCGAATTGCCATAATTATCACTCCTTTCTGAGAATCTTTCTATCGCCAAAATGGCAAAAATCATTTTCTCTTTTAATTAATTCTTTTTATCTCATGCCATTCTTTTATAAATTGGCAACAGCGATGTGTATCCGAAATAATAGTAAATTCGCCTGAAATGGACACTTTCACTCCGGGATAAATAATTTTATCCACTTTTATTCTGCCACCATCTGATTCTCCTATATTTCCTTCATATGTCGCTGCTTCTTTCTCTATTGCTTGTAACTTTTGCGTTACTTCTTTATATTGCATTAAGCTTTTCTGAAAAGAGGCTAGTTTTGAAGGTTCTAATATTCCTTTTTGTTGTTTCTTCTTTACTACTTCTAAAACTTGTCCTAATTGATATTCCTCTGCCTCTAACTTCTTCTTTTCTTCTTTTAATTGTGCTAATCTGTCCTGAATCGCGGGATCATTGCCCACTTCCACACAGGTAGAACCTCCCATGGAAGACCCGATTGTCTGCGCTTGTATTAAATTCCCTGCTCTGACATATCCTCCAACAATTAATCCTTTTTTTCCAGATACATGTATTTCTGTTTTAGCTGTCACTTTGCTATGCATAATCGCATCTACTTCTATATATCCATTCGCCTGTACTGTAGCGCTTTCAATAAACTTCGCGATCACGTTTCCCTGTGCCTGTACAATTCCACGACTCATGCCCTGAATTCCTCGCTGAATAACAATATTTCCACCAGCGATCAATCTTGCTCCTTCTACTACCCCCTGTACATTGATATTTCCCTTTGCAATAACTGTAAATCCTGTGCGCACATTACCTCGTATTTCCACATCACCTTTATAGCTGATATCTCCTGTAGAAGTGTCCACATCACCATCTACTTCATATACATTAGATAAAACAACTTTACCATCTTCCTTTAAAACTACATGTCCATCTACTTTTGCGATAAGTTGTAAACCATCTTCGGAAAGAGCAATATTAGAACCATATAAAAGCTTTTTCACTTTAATAGGAGTTGGCAAAATAGCTTTTCCAAAGACATCTACTCCCGGCGTCCCTGTCACCTCTTTTGTCAAAGTCGCTAATATCGTACCTTCTGTCACACTATTCATATTCTGTAATTGATGGAAATCTACAGAACCATCTTCATTTAACTTCGGTCTGGCACTCAGATTTGTATTAAAAGAATATTCAATTTTGGCATCTTTTCCCTCAATAGGTTTTGTGCCAACTGCAATAATGTAATCTGTACAATATTTTCTATCTTTTAAATAAGAACTCACACTTTCTTTTTTTATTCCATATTTTATGCCATTTGATGTAAAGCCTCTATAAATTTCTGCCTCGTCCATTTGAGACCCATCATTACTGGCAGGATAAAAGCGTGCTATCGCTTTCATCTTGTCACTGGAAACTATGATATCCATATCTTCTGATATCGGAAATGTCTTCTCATTTGTCAATTTTACAACCGTTTCTTCTTGTTGCTGAAGTCCTTTATTAATTGCGGGAAGGTTGTATTCAGCGATTTGATGTTTTGTTAAATAAGAAGTGATTTCATCTAAAGTGATTTCTTTTCCCTCTTCTACCGCTGGATAAATCTTTAGGTATGTTCCATCCATTTTGATTAATACTTGAAAAAATCCATTTCTATTCATATGATTTCCCCCTGCTTTATGTTTCATATAAAATTCCTATATGATCCCCTAATCTTTGTTTTAATTTTTGAAGAGCCTTTGTATGCAGCTGCGAAATACGGGATTCTGAAACTTCCATAATCATGCTGATCTCTTTTAAAGTGAGTTCTTCATAATAATATAATAAAATCACTTTTCTCTCTTTCTCTGTTAGAACTGATATAGCTTCTTCTAATTCTCTTTTTAACTCTTGTCTTTCTATCACACTTTCCGGACTATCAAATTTAGATTTCACGCTTGAATCTGGCTGTATTTCCAACCCTTGTTCCATACATTCATCTATAGAAACTAATCTAGAAGCCTGTGTCTGTCCTTCCCATGTATAATACTCTTCTAATGAAATCCCCAATTCTTTCGCCATCTCTTCATCTGTAGCAGGACGACCTAACTCTCTTTCCAACTTTGAAAGAACATTATCCATTTTCTTTTGTTTCTGTCTTATTGTTCTTGGAAGCCAGTCCATTTTTCTTATTTGATCTAAAATAGCACCTCGAATCCTAAGACTGGCATATGTTTCAAATTTAATTCCCTTTTCATAGTCAAATTTATCAATTGCATCGATCAAACCGAAGATACCATAACTGACTAAATCTTCATATTCCACATTATATCCCAGATACATACTCAATCTCCCGGCAATAATTTTCACCAAAGGAGCATACTCCATAATCAACTTTTCCCTCATATCTGGACATTTTGTTTTCGCATAAGATGCCCACAATTTATTTCTTTGATTTTCGTCCAACTACGACACCTCCAAGCTAGATTCTTTTTTATATCTCCAGCTCTTCTTCTGAAACTGTACCCTCTGAATCTTTTAATGCTTTTGCCTTTTTTAATTCCTGCTGCTTTTTTTCTTTTTCCTCTTTTTCAAGCTGCGCCTTCGCCAGTTCCTCTTCTTTTCTTTTTTCTTCTTCTGCCTGTTCTACACTTTTTACAATATTTCCCACTATCATTTTAGCGATTAACCCTATGATATAAAACAGAATTAAGACTATCAAAATCATGATTAAAGCCTTATCAGGGGGGTCTTGTCTTTTTATTGCCACAATACAGGCGATAAGTCCAGCTAACATCATCACAACAGCAGGAATTACATTCACTTTTTTCATTTCGCAATCCCCACTTATATTCTCTTTAACTCTTTTCCTACTGATTTGATCAACAAAGAACCATCTTCTGAAAAAAACTGAATCGTCCTGCCATAATTTAACCCTGTATCTTCTGCTAAGATAGGAATTCTAAGACTAACTAATTTCGCTTTTACTGCTTCTACATTCCTATCTCCTACTCTTCCTAAGCTATCAGCCGCTGCACTAAAGGCGAACATCTGCGCTCCCCCAGCAATCTTTGCCTTTAGCCTCTTTCTGTCAGCGCCCAACTGTATCATATCATGTATTAATAAATCTATCCCCGTATCTGCATATTTAGCCGGATTCTTATCTCTTGTCATCTGTTTGCTATCTGGCAACATAATATGTGCCATTCCACTTACCTTCGTAATCGAATCATATAAACAGATTCCTACACAGGACCCCAACCCTAATGTAATGAGCGAATCTGGTAACTTACATACTTTTAAATCTGCCATTCCAACTTTAATTACATTTTCCATATATCCACCTACATTCCTAGTGCTTTCAGGATTTTTTCGTAGGATTGTAACTCAGGTATTAAGAGAAAATATCCATTGACTTCCATATTATCACCAAAATTAGTTTGAATCAGTAAAACTTCATCTCCAATTTTTCCGAATTCAATAGCAGGCACACTTAAAATAGCTCCCGCCATATCAATAGACACATATGGTATAGACATATCAATATTCATATTTAATAAAGAAGATAATGCAGTTAAATATGAACCAGTAATAATGTTTCCGATTTCGCTAACAGCTGACATTTCCATTTCTCCAAAATCTTCATTTACCTCTATACCACTTCCTGCTAATAATTGTCCTACCAGATAATAGGCGGACTTTTTATCCATCATAAACATCATCATACCTTTAATGTCTTGTGATAGAGTAACAAGTATTGCGACCATAAGTTGTTCTTCATCACCAATTATTTCAGCTAAATATGGGAATTCTACTAATGCGACTTTAGGCACTTTCATATCGATTTTGGAATTTATTAATTTTGCAAGCGCTGTAGTTGCATTTCCAGCGCCAATATTCCCTATTTCTTTCAGAATATCTATTTGAATTTCATTTATTCCTTCTTCCAATGTAACCTTCCTCTCTCATTAATCGATTTCTGATATAATACTGCCAATATTGATAATAGATATTAAAGTTCCCTCATGTTTTCCAAGCATCGCTATGTATTGCATCCTGCTTTCTGAACCATCTACTGTTGGTTTTTCCATATGTTCTTCATCCAAAGTAACAACTTCACTGACCGCATCTACAATAATTCCGACAGAATTTTGTTTATCTGTCTTTACAATAATAATACGGGTATCTTTTGTATATTCTATTTCCTCTAACTCAAATTTCAACCGCAGACTCATAATAGGGATAATCTCACCTCGTAAGTTAATCACACCCTTATAATAATATTGCGCTTTTGGAACTCTCGTTATTTTCTGCATCCGCACGATATTATTGACATATTGAATATTAATTCCATATTGCTCTTTTCCTATTTTTGTCACAATAAATTGCTTTACATCTAATACTTTCTTTTCTCCTAGTTCTATTTTCTGTTGTTCCAAAGTAATCACCTCTCTACAGTAATGTATTTACATCAAGAATTAATGCAACTTCTCCATCTCCTAAAATAGTAGCACCGCTGAGAAGCTTATTATTATTTAAATATTTTCCGAGTGTCTTAATAACGATTTCTTGTTGACCGATCAATTCATCAACTACTAATCCTGCTTTTTTGTCTCCTTTTTGAATAATTACAACAATTAGATTTTCCACTTTTTCTGTCTGTTCAATGTCTAATACATCACTTAAGCGAATCAAAGGTATGACATTTTCCCGAAAACTAATCACTTCTTTTCCTCTTATATACTTGATATCACCTACAGAAATATCCTCTATTGTCTGAATTGTATTGAGCGGAATCGCATATTTTTCATCTCCTAAAATTACCATTAAAGCTTGAATAATAGCGAGTGTGAGTGGCAGACGAATAACAAATGTAGTTCCCACTGTCAGCTCTGTCTTCACTTCAATATCTCCACCTAATCCTTCTATTTTCGTCTTTACTACATCCAGACCAACACCTCTTCCGGAAACTTCTGTAACTTTTTCAGAAGTAGAAAAACTTGGGCGGAATAATAAATCAAGAAAGGCTTTATCATCCATATTATTTGCCTGTTCTGGAGTGATTGTACCCTTTTCTAATGCCTTTCTTCTCACTTGTTCGATATCGATTCCGTTGCCATCATCTCTCACTTCAATCACTACATTATTACCGTCTTGATAGGCATCTAGAAAAATAGATCCTACTTCTGGTTTTCCTCTTTCTTTACGGATTTCAGCGGATTCTAAGCCATGATCAGCAGAATTTCTTAAAATATGCATCAGTGGATCACCGATTTCATCGATAACAGTTCTATCTAACTCGGTATCCTCTCCACTCATATACAATTCCATCTTCTTATTTAATTTTTTACTCAAATCACGAATCATTCTTGGGAAACGACTCACTACACTTTCGATAGGAACCATTCTCACTTTCATAACGGATTCATGTAAATTAGTTGTAATACTCTCTAAATATTCTACCTGTTCACGAATACTCTGTGCTGTTTCACTTTTTTCACTCTCACTGACAGAAACAATTCCATTTTTAGCAGTGATCAATTCACTCACCAAATTCATCAAAACGTCTAATTTTTCAATATCCACACGGACAGATCTATTCACTACTGGTTTTCCAGAAGATTGCTGATGTTGTGCTGGTGTCTGTCCTGTCCCTGTTGTTGGAGCGACTGGTTTCTTGGCAGCTACAACTGGCTCTTCTTTTACCACCTCTTGTACTGGTTTTTCTATATTTTCCACCACTGCTTCTGTCGTCTTAGCTTCTTCTGTATATTCAGGAGCAGGTAATTCCTCGCCTTCTACAGATTTAATCTCTGATATATTCCCCACAGCTTCTAAAATTTTTTCTAAAGAATCTCTTGAGATAATAAACAAGCTGAATTCATTTTCAAATTTCTCATCTTCGATATCTTGTGCACTAGGTTCAGAGCGGATAACCTCTCCTAACGGCTCAATATTTTTAAACACTAAAAATGCTCTTGCCGATTTTAATATACAGCTCTCTTCAATCTTTACCGTCACACCATAATATCTCATACCCATTTTTACTGCTTCATTTGCTGCATGTCTTTCAAAATCTGTCAAAACTACATCATGATATCCTGCATTTTCTGTCTTTTCTTTTTCTGTTTCTTTTTGCCCTTGTTTTGCTTCTGCTGGTTCATTCGTTTTATTTCCTTCTTTTACTAGAACATCTTTTAAACGAGCAATAATAGGTTCATTTTCATTTGTCCCCTCATCTGATGTTTCCATAATACAAGATAAATATTCTTCTAGAGCGTCTAAACATTGAAATACGATATCCACTAAATTTGGATTCACTTTCATTCTGCCTTCTCGCACTTCCATAAATACATTTTCCATATCATGAGTTAAACGCTGCATCCTCTTATATCCCATTGTACCTGCCATTCCTTTTAAGGAATGTGCAGCTCGGAAAATTTCATCTATGGTATCTTTATTCTCTGGTTCTTTTTCCAAGATCAATAATTGATTATTGAGATTCTCTAAATGTTCTTTGGTTTCATCAATAAAAATCTCTAGGTATTGGCTTACATCCATTATTGTACACCTACTTTCTTTATAATTGTATCAGCAATCTCAGTAATTGGCAATATTTCATTTGTTAATCCAGCCTGTGCGACCATTTTGGGCATTCCATATACCGCACTGGTAGCATCGTCTTGAGCGATTACATAAATCTTTTTCTTTCAATGCTTTTTTCCACTGTATTATCTGCTTTCATTTGAAATTCCTTGTTTTAATAGAATAGCATACAAATGGGTAATTTAATAGAATAGCATCTAAACGGGCAATAAGAGGTTCATTTTCATTTGTTCCCTCATTTGATGTTTCTATGACACAAGATAAATGTTCCTTTAGAGCCTCTAAACATTGAAATAAAATATCCAATAATTCCGGATTCATCTTCATTCTGTCTACTGCCACTTCGTGACATATATTTTCTATATCTTGGGTTAAATACTGCATCCTCTTATATCCCATCATAGCTGCTATTCCCTTTAAAGAATGTGCCATTCGGAACATTTCATATTTGAAAATTTTATTTATGACATCTTGATTCTCTGGTTCTTTTTCCAAGATTAATAATTGATTATTAAACTTTTCTAACTCTTCTTTCATACCCTCAATAGCAATCTCTAAGTATTGGCTTTCAGTCATTATTGTACACCTACCTTCCTTATGATTGTATCAGCAATCTCAGTAATTGGCAATATTTCATTTGTTAATCCAGC
>CAJUHN010000151.1 GCA_910585935.1 uncultured Lachnospiraceae bacterium
CGGGGCTGCGAATTTAGTACCGTTACGTCTGGAACGGAGCGAAAGCGCGGCTTCGCTGGAACATTTCTTGCCGACGCGAACCTTTCATCAAAATCCCCTCTCCACTTTTCACCATCTCATTCCCTTAAATCCATACATATAAAATACCTCACCATAAAAAAGTTGTCCATTCCCTAACACTTGCACTCTCCCAAAATCCAAAAACTAAATCATTTTACCTTCCATTCACACATCATACCTCTGCATAATTCCAATTCCTATTGGCAGAGGTCCTGTATGCACTCCGATTGTCGCTCCTATCTGATAGATTCCAATTTCTGTTTTTCCATACTTAACTTCTAAAGCTTGGCAAACTTGCTCCTTAAATTCTTCTGCCTCTTTTCTATCCAATCCAAAACCTACTACAATATTATAATCATTTAATGGTTCTTTTCTCTCTTCCAAATATTCTAATAACAGATCTATCACTTTTTGTTTTGATTTAGCCCTGCTCCTGCTGATTCCAGATGGGAATATTTCCCCTTCTTTTAATGTAATAATTGGTTTTAGATTCAATGTCCCCGCCGCTATTCCAGCAAGTTTCCCAATTCTTCCTCCATGTTTTAAATAATCTATATTTCCTATCGTAAAAAAAATCCTTCCGCTGCTTTTTATGCGCTCTAAATTAGCAATCACTTCTTCATATTTAAGTCCATTTTGCTGCATCCTAGCTGCTTCTCTCACAAAGATCCCCTGCAACACCGTATTAACAGTAGCATCTATCACTGTAATTTCTGCTTCTGGATGAGATTCCTTTATGATTTCTTTTGCATTATTAGCAGCCTGAAAAGAACCGCTGAATTTTGTTGTGATACAAATACAAATAATGGCTGTGTTTTCTTTTACAAATGGAAGAAATGTATCTACATAATCCTGTACAGATGGCAGAGATGACTTCGGAAATACCTTTGGATTATCCGCCATTTTCCAATAAAATTCCTCTACTCCTATCTCTACTATTTCTTTTTTATAATTTTTATCATCAAAAGATACATAAAAAGGAACTATTTTCACTTTTAATTGTTCTGCCATTTCTAATGTTAAATCACATGAACTATCACTAATAATTTGATATTTTTCTTTTCCCATTTTCTATTCCTGCCTTTTTCTCTTTTTTTCTATTAAATGAATAATGATAAGTAGGTGCTTTTATTATCATTGTTTTATCTAATTTTTTGTTATTCCTACTTATCGGATTTTTGCTGACATGTCCATCTCTAGCAACTGCTATTAAAAATGCATTAATTTTGGCTTTATTTTCCTCATATAATCCTAATTCTTGATACAATTTTCGATAATCTCGAAGGAGCATCGAACGCACCTTTAAAGTATTTCTAAATGTCACCTCCATTGCCACTAAACTCCCCTTATTTTTCACATAATAATAAATAGGTGCTTGTACTGCGCAAAAACGTTCTGCCTGCCGAATATAAGATAAATTAAATAAAAAATCTTCACACCAATTTAATCCCTCTTGGCAGCGCAGATGGTTCTTCTGAATTAAATCCCTTCTATATAATTTATTCCATAAAACTCCATAATAAAAATCTGCTGGTTCTTGCATCATATGAAAGGCAAAATCTTTTCTATTCATAACATTTTCTTCTTTCACATGTGTCTTTATGGAATAACGCTTTCCGCCCACTCGATAAAAATCAGCTATTACAAAATCACTGTCTGTTTCCTCTGCCTTTCTGACCAAAATTTCCGTAGAATCACAAGTAATCCAGTCATCACTGTCAACAAAACGAATATATTTGCCTCTAGCGATATCTAAAGCGAGATTTCTGCTCACAGATACTCCACTATTCTTTATGCTCAGCACATAAATTCTTAAATCCTTGTGTGCATATTCTTTACAAATCTCTAGGCTCTCATCTTGACTTCCATCATTTACTAAGATAATTTCTAAATTTTGAAATGTCTGCCTCAATACACTATCTAAGCATCTCTTTAAATAAGCTGCTGCGTTATAAATAGGTATAATGATACTCACCAGAATATCTTTTGATAACTCTTCTTTATGAGGAATGGATTCTGGAAGGCTTATAGATTTGTTCCCCCCTTTATTCTTCTTTTTCATATTCAAAAAAACTTCTCCTCCTTATTAATTTCTATTAAATTTTTCTATATGATAAAAATAAATCAGAATTTTTTACATCACTATAACGCTTCTTTGTTCTTTCCAGCTCCCATATTTCAGTATAACGAAATCATTATATGATTAAATTTATGATAACTTTGGAGATTTTTTATTTTTTGAAAATACAAAAATGCTGTCGCAAGATAAATTTTTTCAACAAATTTCATTTATGAAATTTATTTTTTATTCTCTCACAACAGCCGATAAAACAGCATTATTTTCTATAGCGAGAAATTTGTTCTTCTAAAAATTCACCATCTTCAAAATAATTAATTTTCATCGCCTTTTTCACATCCTTTAATGTTTCAGCAGCTACCGCTCTCGCCTTCTCACTGCCTTCTTTTAACATCTGATATACAAATTCAATATTTTCTTCATATCCCTTTCTGCGCGCACGGATGGGTTCTAATTCCTCTTCCATAATCTTAATCAAAAATTTTTTAATCTTCACATCCCCTAAACCACCCCTAGTATAATGATCTTTTAATTCCTGCAAACTCTGATAGTCCGGCAGATATTTTCCAAAATGTTCTGGTTTACAAAATGCATCTAAATATGTGAACACACAATTCCCCTCTACCTGCCCCGGATCTTCTACCCGAATATGATTAGGGTCTGTATACATGGACATAATACCTCTCTTAACATCTTCCGAACTATCAGATAAATAAATACAATTATTTAAAGATTTACTCATCTTGGCCTTTCCATCTGTTCCCGGCAGCCTCAGACATGCCTTATTATCCGGCAATAAAGCCTCCGGTTCTATTAAAGTATCTTCATATATCATATTGAATCTTCTCACGATCTCTTTTGTCTGCTCTATCATCGGTAACTGATCTTCTCCCACTGGAACTGTCGTTGCCTTAAAAGCAGTGATATCTGATGCTTGACTGATCGGATATGTGAAAAATCCTACTGGGATACTCGTTTCAAAATTTCTCATCTGAATCTCTGACTTCACAGTCGGATTTCTCTGTAAACGTGATACTGTCACTAGATTCATATAATAAAAAGATAATTCACAAAGTTCTGGCACTTGAGATTGAATAAAAATAATGGACTTATTCGGATCAATCCCACAAGATAAATAGTCAAGAGCCACCTGCATGATATTCTGTCTTACCTTTTCTGGATTATCTGCATTATCTGTCAAAGCCTGTGCGTCCGCGATCATAATAAATATTTTATCATATTCTCCTGAATTTTGCAGTTCTACTCTTCTTTTTAAAGAACCTACATAATGACCTACATGTAAATTTCCTGTCGGTCTATCACCAGTTAAGATAACCTTTTCCATAATAAAATTTCCCTTCTTCTTTTTCTAATTTTTCTATATTAATTTACTTTAATCCATATTTTCCTGAGTATTCCCTTATATCCCCTTTACATTTTAACCCAATATGGAAATTATATCAGGTTTTTCTATTTTCTTCAATATCATATTTATTTCACTGCTTTTTTTAGTTTACCGTTCAGGATACTTTAAAGCCAAAGGTTCGCTGTGGCAAAGAAGTATTCCAACGAAGCCGCGCTCTCGCTCCGTTCCAGACGTAGCGGTACTAAATTCGTAACCCTTATCAGGACTGCTCATTAAGTACCAACGTCCTCCAAGGGGCTTCTTTTGGAATACTTCTTTGCCTTCGCTAGTTTATTCCCTTTCCCAATTTATAAAAAGTGAATCTCATTATGACAATAAAATAAAAAGGCTGAATGGTGCTTTTTTAGGTAAAATAAAAAAGGGGTGCTGCTCCTTGCTCCTGATATTGTTCATCGTCTAATTCTGATGCTGTTTTGTATCCTAATTCACTTGTTTTTTCTTCCAATGAAAAGACACCATTCAGATATCCTTCCACAATATTCCATTCTTCTTCAGATCTATATTTCCTATACATAAATACCCCCTAAGTAGATTTTAGTTATTTACCTTGTCTACTTAAGAGGTATCATATCAGAGAACACATATCTTTTCTTTTTGGGGCTACAATCCGAACAGATCTGCATGAGTTCCTATCCGATCCAACTTTAGCTCATTGCCGTCCTGCTTGTATATGAGCAGCCAGTCTGGCTCTATGTGGCATTCCCGGTATCCAGAGTAATTGCCGCTCAGGTTATAGTCTCTGTTCTTTGTCGGCAACGGCGCAGGGACGCGGAGGGTATCGATCGCCTTCTGCAATAATTCCATTTTATAGCCGCGCTTTGCGCAAGCCTTGAAGTCCTTTTTGAATCTGGTGGAGTATCGTACATTGAGCATGACTATTCCTCCATCAGTTCGGCAAACAAATCCTCTGTACTTCCCTTGAATAAAGTACCGCCGCCGTTTTCCAATTCCTCTATTGAGGCGATGGTTTCAGCATTGGGTACTTCCTCCGGTACTGCTGCACCCTGCAGATAAGCAACGATATAGTACATTTTGCTGTCTGGTATCTGGTCTATGAGTTTTTTGGCGAGTTCCTTACAACTCATGGTGAACACTTCCTTTCCTAGTTATTATATATGGTTTATTATTGTTCATTTGACTTTACGAAGTAAAGTGTCTACTGTTTTTTTGATTGTCACCAGTTATTTATTTGTTTAGAGTATCAATAGATTTTTGCTACACAACATTGTCTGGATTTATTATTACTATTTATTACACTATAATATAAACTTAATGGATACTCATACCTTACTTCTACTGTAAATTTAGACCTATCTTTCGTAGTATATTCTCCTAATCTTTTTTAATTATATCATTCCTATTCTTTCATTACAAGTTTTCCATGCTATATTGACTAACCCTACTCTTTTTATTACTCGCCTATACTACAAACTAGCGCCGGAAAGAAATGATTCCAAAAGAAGCGCCCCTTGGAAGACGTTGGTACTTAATAAGCAGCCCTGACAAGGGGTGCGAATTTAGTACCGCTACGTCTGGAACGGAGCGAGAGCGCGGCTTCGCCTAAATATTTCTTTCCGACGCGAACCTTTTGCGAAAATGTCCCTTTCCCTTCCCTAATTTTATACTTATATCATACGAAAATATAACATTCCTTTTTCCATAACCTTATAAAAAAGAATTTTATAAAATTCAAGTATTAATAGGTAGACATTTATAAAGTTTTACTATAAAATAAAGTTACTCTTTTCTATCACAAACAATATTATTTATGGTGATCGAAACTATGAAATATATAAAAGTTTCATCAAACCTCTATTTTCAAAGACGAAACCTCATGCTGTTTCTCTATCCATAAAGTAAAAACATTTGTCTAAGATATGAAAGGGAATTTTTTAGTGTCCGCTAGGGCTTTTATAAAGTCAGAGTGTACCTGAAAGGGGGATATTTTATTATGCAGAGTGAATCATTTTTGTCATTTTCTTGACTATTCACGTCAATCTTTTTTCTATTTTTATTTATATGGTATATTTTAGACATCTTATGAAAGGAGACGTGTTATTGATGGAATCTACCAATCAAAAAAAGAAACCACCCTTCGGGGTATTTCAGAATACTATCTTTGTTACAAAATTGCTTTGGAAATGGGATAAAGCTCTTATTTTCCTGATATTAGGAAATATTCCTACTGTTTTATTCATCCCATTATGTACTGTTTATCTTCCCAAAGTAATTGTACAGGCGATTGAAACACAAGCAGGCACTTCTTATCTGATTGCTTCTATTCTTTTTTTAGGTATCATATATCTTAGTTTAAACTTGCTCAGTTCTTTTATTAAAGCACAAACAGATTTTCGTCTTAGTACAAAGGTAGGCGCTCATTTAACTTATATCATAAATGAAAAATCTATGAATACAGATTATGAAAATATCGGTAATCCTCATACGCAGACACTGGTACAGAAATCTCTGGAAATTCTTGGTAATACAATGGATGGATCAACAGACGGAGGTCTACTAGCTTTAGTATTCATCTCTCTTTCCATTTTTTCTAATCTCTTAGGTTTTTCTGTATATGCTGGAATTTTAAGTAAGCTAAGCCCATTCGTCAGTATTCTAATTATTTTATCCTCTCTTATTCTTCACCTTACTAATACAAAGGTTAATCAATGGATTTATAAAAATAAAGAGAATTGGCTGAAGCTTGACAACAAATTATATTATTTAGGCTATAAATCCAGTGACTTTGATGTGGCAAAAGATATTCGGCTTTATCATATGCGCAACTGGTTTTATGGGACATTTAAAAAATTTATGGATGAAAGAATCCGCTGGACTGTCACCATGCAACTTCTCTATTTTTTATGTAGTGTTGTCGGTAATGTGCTTAATCTTTTAAGAGATGGCGGCGCTTACGCCTATTTAATTTATTTAGTTTTTAAGGGTTCTATCTCTGTTTCTGATTTTGTCTTATATTTTGGTATCATCAGTGGCTTTTCTAATTGGTGTACTAACATTATTCAAAATCTTTCTAAAATCACAACTTGTAACTATGATATCTGTGATCTAAGAGAATTTTTGAATATGAAAGATAATACGAATAGGGGAAAGGGTGTCGCGCTCCCTATGAAACAAGAACTTCCCTATAAAATTGAACTCCATCAAGTTCATTATCATTATTCCACAGAAGAAAAGGACATCATTCGCAATATCAACTTGACCATACAGCCGGGAGAGAAAATTGCGATAGTAGGCGCAAATGGAGCGGGAAAAACTACTTTAGTGAAGTTAATCTGTGGTCTATATTCTCCGACTTCTGGGGAGATTAAAATTAATGGGTATAAAACAGAAGAATATAATCGAGATGATTATTTTCAACTCTTTTCTCCTGTTTTTCAGGATGTTCAATTTCTTCCGATATCCATAAAAAGAAACATCACACTCTGCAAAGAACAAGAAATAGATCATCATAAATTAAACCAATGTCTTGTGCTGTCTGGACTCGACCAAGTGATAGAGAAATTGCCTCATGGGCTTGATACTCTCTTAGTCAGTGATTTAAACGAAGAAGGGATTCAATTATCTGGTGGAGAACAGCAGAAATTAATGCTCGCTCGTGCGCTCTATAAAAATGCGCCGATTATGATTTTAGATGAACCAACAGCCGCATTAGACCCGATTGCAGAAAATGAAATGTATTTAAAATATCATGAATTGACCAAAAACGCCACTTCTATTTTTATTTCACATCGTCTGGCAAGTACACGCTTTTGTGATCGGATTCTCTTTATGGAACAAGGTGAAATAGTAGAAATGGGAACACATGAAGAATTATTAAAAACAGGCGGAAAATATCGGGAAATGTTTGATATACAGGCAAAATATTATAAAGAAAACAGAGGAGGGGAAGAAGATGAATGATTATATCAAAACACGAATAAAAGAGTGGAAACTGGTTTTTAAAGGTCTGAAATTAGTACATAAATTACAACCTTTCTTGATTTTAATTGCTGTTACATGTAATATATTTCGAGCGCTTTCTCCTTTTATCAGTCTGTATTATTCCTCTCAAATTATCACAGAACTGAGCGGCGCTAGAGATTGGAATAAAATCATACATTATACTATTTTGACTGTACTTCTCAATTTTTTCTGCTTTTTACTCATTCAATTTTTAGGTCAAATGTGGGATATTCTTGATTATGTATTAGGTCATAAAATAGGATTATTTATAGCAGATAAATGCTTTCAATTAGATTATGCGGATATGGAAAACAGTACGATAAGAGAAACCAAGGAAAAATTACATGATGGATATGCACTGAAACGAGTTGTATGGATATTACCCGATCTGATTAGTAATAGTATTTCTGTTATATTATCTGTTTCTTTAGTGATTCAAATATTCATTTCTAGAAGCACTGGAACAGATCCTTTATCTGCTTTTTTAAACTCCTCTGCTTCTATTGTTATGTTATGTATTTTTTTATTTATCACAATATTTACTGTTTCTAAATCAAACGAAAAAATACAGCAAAAAAGCTATGACGTTATGCATAATACTCGCAGTTTTCAGAATCATCTTGGATATTATGCCTTTGAACTCTCGATAGAGTATAACTCTGGAAAAGATATCCGCTTATACAACCAAGCACCTTTAATCAAAGAAGAATTACATTCTAATTTTGATCGTATTTTAGACTATGGAAAAGATTTTTTTCATACAAATATTATTTATACTTTTATTTCTTCTATTTTTAATCATAGTTTAACGGTATTAATTTATCTATTTGTAGGATTAAAGGCTTTGACAAAAGCGATTAGTATTGGAAATATTGTACTCTATTCTGGTGCGGTCACTCAATTTGGAGTCGGTTTTTCAGGAATTTCCTTTGCTCTGACACAAGCCAGAAAACAAAGTGAATATTTAGAATGGTTTTTTGATTTTGTAGAACTTCCTAACCATAAGGAAACGGGAACAAAGAGAATTGATTTAGAAGAAGCGAAAAACTATGAAATTGAGTTTAGAGATGTGAGCTTTCATTATCCCTCTTCAGAAAATTATAGCTTAGAACACTTAAATATCAAGTTTAAAGTAGGGGAAAAAATGGCAGTTGTAGGAAGAAATGGCTCTGGAAAAACTACTTTTATTAAGCTGCTCTGCCGCTTATATGATCCCCAAGAAGGGGAAATCCTTTTAAATGGAATTAATATCAAAGAATATGATTATTATGATTATCTTTCCCTTTTCTCTGTTGTCTTTCAGGATTTCCATTTATTCTCTTTTACTTTAGGAGAAAACGTGGCGACTTCTTCTGATTATGATGAAAAAAAAGTAGAAGACTGCACTTTTAAGGCTGGATTAGAACAGAGAATAGAACGGTTTCCTAATGGAATTAAAACTCAGCTCTATAATGAATTTGCAGAAGAAGGGGTGGAAATTTCTGGTGGAGAAGCGCAGAAAGTTGCGATTGCAAGAGCGCTTTATAAAAATTCTCCATTTATTATATTAGATGAACCGACAGCCGCATTAGACCCGATTGCGGAAGCAGATATCTATTCCCGATTAAATGATTTAATCAAGGATAAAACGGCGGTATATATCTCTCATCGTTTATCGAGCTGTTATTTCTGTAAGCAAATCGCTGTATTTGATAGTGGGCATTTGGTACAATATGGAACTCACAAAAATTTAGTAGCAAAAGAAGATGGACTTTATTATCAATTATGGAACTCGCAGGCACAGTATTATCAATAAGTACTTTGAAATAAAAAAGTAATAAAATAAATTTAAGAATTATTGTTTGGTTTGCTTTGGAGTCAAAGGGTCGCTGCGGCAAGGAATATTCCAGCGAAGCCGCGCTTTCGCTCCGTTCCAGACGTAGCGGTACTAAGCGCACAGACCATAAAGGTCTGTTTGCTAAGTGCCGACGTCTTCC
>CAJUHN010000152.1 GCA_910585935.1 uncultured Lachnospiraceae bacterium
TTGTGTGATTTGATCAGGAATTATGTAATTTTCATTTTTTATTGTTTTTCTATCCTCGGATGAATTTAATTTATTTTGCCCAACATCCAAAATAGGTTCTACCTTAAAATTTAATCTTTTCAATGTTTTTGGCAAACTATCAAAAATATTCTTTGCTTTTGACTGCTCAAATAATGTTTTTTCATGTTCTGCACATGTAACAGGGGCACCATTTTGATTTAGCCTTATATACACCCCTTTATGATTTTTAATTACATAGTCCATTTTTTCTTCCTTTCCTATAAAATTCCCTAAAAATGGGTATAAAAAATACAGTGTACTTAAAACACTGATTTAATGGATCATATAGGATTCGAACCTATGACCGACTGGTTATGAGCCAGTTGCTCTAACCAACTGAGCTAATGATCCATATTTTTATTTGTTTTATAGATTATCATCGAATACTTGCAGAACTGCTTGAAATCTCTTGACTTAAGAAAGTAAAATATGTAATAATATTATAAGCGCGATTCTGCGTTTCAAATTCTTAATAACTATATTATTGAATTTGTGTTGTTGAAAGCCTATTCAAATCAGAGGTGATCCACCACCGTTTGTATGATTATGAATAGGTTTTCTGTTATAAAAACAGTATAGAACAAACGTTTGTATTTGTCAATACTCCGAACATATGTTTTCTGGTACTACTTTCTTGTCTTACCTAATTATATAACATTTAAATTGTAAAATCATCAGGAAAAATTTTCCATTTGTTTTTTTCCGATCATGATATATAATAAGTTTAGGAGGTGTTCAATGAATAAACCATTATCTAAAACGGAGCTAGAAATAATGCAATATCTTTGGCGTATTAACAGGGAAGTTACTGCTAGGGAAATAAGAGATAACTTTTCTCACAAAGAATGGAGCAAACAAACTATTTCAACTTATTTAAAGAGATTAGTAAATTTAGGATATCTAAAAATAAGAAAGCAATCCGTTACAAAATACTATTATTCTGTTACAATGAGCAAAGAACAATATAACCTTCTACCGGTAAACGATATAGTGAACTCAGAATATAAAGGATCTTTAAGTAAATTTATATGTGCACTTATAAATCCTAACAATATCACCATTGAAGAATTAAGTGAATTAGAATTTTATCTAATAAATGTCAAAAACAACATAGATTAATTATATATTTTTTAATATTTATATGACTTATTATTTATGAATTTTATAATAAAGTTAGATATTTTGCTATTGCAAATATCCGTTAATTTGTTTATTCTGAAAAAACAAAAAAATGATTTTTTATAACCCATAACAATATTTTACTAATTACGTCAAATCACGATCAAACATTGTTGTAAAAATCATTCCCATTTCCATCAATTCATCATAATATGTCATGTATCCTATAAAATATTACAATTTTAATCTTTTATTAAATTTAATTATTTTCCTTAACTTTCATTTCTCTCATTCAGAAATATTAAATTCAGATCGACTTTTTTAAATTTATATTTCTGATTTATTTTTAATTTTTCTAAAAAATTCTTTGAAATTTCACATTCATCTACTAATAGCCCATCTTCTGCATCTTATCAATATTAAATTTCCAAAATGCCACAACACTATTTCCGTATTTTTCAATGGCTGCCTGTCTTAGTCTTTCACTGGTAAATATCAACTCACATTTCTTTAAATCTGCAAATAATTTTTTACTCATTACAGGGATTGACTCATTAAAGCCAAATCCAATTCTCTTAGTTATGATCTGATAACAAGCTCCATCATCCAAAATCAAATCATTCTCATCTATGTCAAGTATATTTCTTCCAACTTTTAATTTTACCACTTTATCATCTCCTCACCATCACTTAAAACTAGAATTCTATTGCTTATAAACCAATCTCTTCCATAAATCCTTTTACTGTTTCTAATGAGAAATTTAATGCTTTAAAATATTTAATAGAATCCAAATTGCATTTCTGCTCTGCCACACTTATACATTCCTCATTTGCATGATAATATCCGTCTATTTTTTCTTTTAATAAATCTATTTTTTCATAAATATCTATCTCGTTCATAAAACCAGCCTTTCATCATCTTATTGATATACTTGGTAAATACATTCCATATTTTGATGAAAATGTATAACCATCATTCTGTGCTGTATATATACCAGATTTTATATCAAGACCATACTTACTCATTATACTTTTATTCATCTTTCCAAAGAATTTATTTCCATATGTATCGTTCCAAATGATCGGAGATATGTTAGGAGTTATATAATTATCTTTGCCTTCAAATAAATTATAATCAAATCTTGAAAATTCATGAATTCCCATTTCAAATGGATTATTAACTAAATTCTGAACAAAATTTGAGCTGATATTTATCGGAGAACCAACATTAAACCTGATTGAAGATATAATCTCCCTCATTTCATTAACAGATTCCAAAACAATTCTATTCTGCTTGTCTATTTGTTTCCTCTGTTGTTCATATAAATTTAATATAGAACTTAATACTTCTTTTTGATGATTAGTATTATTGTGATAAAAAACATCTATATTATTGCTTATATTGTTTAATAAAATAGACTCTTTATTATTTTGATTATTAATATCCGTTCTAATATCTTCTAAAGATTGCAATGACTTTTTTATTTTATCAATATCTTTTTCTAAAGAAAATCCTGATACGTATGATGCTATTGATGCTGCTCCTGATACGATACCAAAACCAGTTATAATTCCATTCGCGATATTCTCAATCATATAATCACCTCATCATAATAAAAACAGCATTTCATTTTGAAAACGCACAATTTTTTAAAGCATCTGGATAACTATTCTCCAAATGCCTTATGCTCGTTTTCATATTTTACTGTTAAAATATTCTTGTGTAACTTGTAACTGCTTCTTTAGTATTTCCCTCCACATATGAGGATGAATTTCTCCTGAACCTTTTGAAACTTTCGTCAATTTGATATTTCCATCATCATCTATTTTGCGATAGAAATAATGATCTGTATCTTTATACAGTTCCCATCCATCTCTATCACAAAATCTCTTTAATTCTTTCCATCTTGGCATTGTAACATATCTCCTATCTTTTCCGGATTATCTATAATCAATGCTTTAAAAATATAAGGGATATGTTTCTTTCTACTGGGACTATGTGAATACATTTCATATTCATTATAATAATCCAAAGCATATTCTAATATAGCCCTGCCCATGTTCAAACGTGCTTCCTTCTCATCTTTACCATTCTCTACAAGATCAATTTCATTAAGCGATAAAGTAACAGAATTATCGCCTTCAATATATCTCATGGCAGTAAAATAATATGCTTCTAAAATCTCAGATATTGTTTCCAAATTTGAAAACCACATTTTATCTCGCGTGCGCTTGATAAATTTAGGTTTTTCATGAATAACACTATCGCAAACTGCACTCCATTCTTTTCTTACAGTAGTAGCCTGTTCCATCAACATATCTATCATCTCCTTCGATACCTCCATCATAGCAAAAAGTGTACAAAATGTCAAGAATGTACACTTTATTATATGAAGATTATTCTGAATTTATGTTGTATAGTAGATTTCATCTATTTCATTTTATAATATTTATACCATCTTCTATACAATTCATCATCTGGACATCTTTCATGAATGTGTTTAGATATCCACTTTTTATAAGAACTGAATGTTTTCAAAAATCTGTAATCACAAATATCATAGGAGCAAAACAGTTTTTTATATGATCTTCCAGATGGAATATCCAAATAATTCCTCCTCAAATGTCTATTTGCACGTTTTTTCATCCCACGATTATAATCCTTACAACATGGAACCCTCTTATAACTTCTGCTCATATCGTTCTCCACTTAAAAGCAACATTTTAATGACTAATCTTCAGATATTCTACAATCATCTGCTCCAATAATTTCTTCCAGAATATATTGATTTCTTATAAAACTATTCATATTCGCAACTTTTTCATATACGTCATTTGGAAGAAGATATTTAAACTCTATAGATTTATTTCGTCCATCTTCAGCATTGTAATATGGAATATATGATATTTTTAAGTTATCTCTATCACAAACATTTTTATCTTTCTTCAATTTTTCTAATAGTTTTTCTAAATCATATCTTTCATTATCTACACTTCCATCAACATAGCCAAAATTTATAGGAATAGAAATAAAATTATAATGAAGATCTGCAATTTTATAAGATCCAACATTCCACAAAACAAGAATATAATTTTCAGGAAAAGGATAGTCTTTCCCGTTTACCTTCTCCACCACATCAGCTATGTGTTTTTCTCCATTTAAAACACATTGTAAATTTTCTTTACTGATTGCGGCCACAATCGCTTCACTTTCATACATCTTAGGTACTACAACAATATTAGAAATGCTTTTTAAGCCATTAACAGAATTAATGTTTTCGATTGAAGTTATCCCTTTATATACTTCTACAGATTTTTCACCATCTTTATCTATATCTCTGGTATCTTTATAAAATACAAAATCAGTTCCTTCTATTTCTTCAATTTCTATTATTCTATGTGTTTTTATTATAACATCATTTTCTAATATCTTTTTCATACTATTCACCTCATTTTTGTCAATGAAAACCGGATTTTAAGACTTCAAATTTTCTAAACTTTCTTTTATGTCATCAATAACATTGCATGGATAATATTTATAGAAAACAGTTTTATCCAGATATTCAATAATATTATCTATACTATATGTTTTCTGTACCGGTTCCAACCAATTCACACTGACATGTTTCTGTTCCATTTCTCCATCTTCTGTTTCAAAATCAACATCACATTCTTCCTCAGATTCCCAAGCATATCCAATAAAGATTCCATATTGCTTCAAATTTCTGTGATATACTCTATCACCAGGTTTAAACTTTTTATCCATATTCTTATCCTCCAACTTTACTCGCATTTTATAACAGTTTTATCAAATATCCTCTGTTCTAATTTATCAAAATCAACTGTTAAAATCCCATCACTTATCATCTCATTTATTTCAGCTAATCTCACAAATATTCCATTCGTATCAGCCATACTCATACAAAATTCGCTTGGATATAGTTTATTTTCATTTCTGATTGTTTGTTGCCATAATTGACTTCTAAATGGATTATCCATATAATCACCTCACACCACATCTGGCAGCATACTTCAAAATATCATCATCTGTCGGATATGTATCTTCCCAACCAGAAATAGTATAGTATTTACCATTCTTAATGTCATTTACTATTCCAGCTAATTCTTCGCTGTCTAATTTATATAAACATTTCCAAGTAATCATTTTTAACCATCACCTCTAAAAATTATCTGCTCTTATACACTCATCTCAAACTCAAAAATATCAAACTCATCAAATAACTGCCATTTATTATCTCCAAGATAAGATACATCAATATCTCTCATTCCATTAGTTAAATATAGTATTTTTCTTTTCCCAAGAATACATTCCTTCATTCTTTCTAAAATCAATTCTGAAGGCTGATCCACCTCAATCTGCATTTGATTTCTTCCTTCTGTTTCTTTTTCTGTCAGATGAAATAAATTCTTACTACCCTCTTTCCTTATTCCATCTAATATACAATCATAAAATTTAGGTTTATAATTTATTTCCATATACTTAATCCTCATCTATATCAATAATATTTCTATCAAATTCTATTTTTCTCATCCTTGATTGCTCAAACCCATATCCAAAAGCATCCGTTTCACACAAAAATACCGCTTCGCATCCTTTACGGAAAAGAAAATTTGCATCACTTGAAGACCTCATTCTCATTTGTGGCTTACTGTTTTCGTCACCACTTTTTACATATACACCGTATAACATTTCATTTCCTCCCAATTAAAATCGAATTTCAAAACTATTCTTTATCGTCATCAATAGTTTCCTGATATAAACACCAGTCAGGAAAGTTGCATTTTTTATCTCCATTCACATCTACCTGTTCACTACAGCAATTATATTTATATTTACAATCTTTTTCCGTATTACAATACTGCATTTTACCACCATGCTTTCTTAAATTATATCATTCTATAATTTCTACATCACAATCCCAACCAACATCCTCTAAGTCTTGTTCTATAAGATATCTCACTGTTTGCCCATCAGATTCATTATCATCAAAATTAGTTCTTACCTTTACTTTTAGCGTTACTTCTAATTCCTTTCCCATAGTTGCTTTCCTTCTTTGAAATCAGACATTTATTACTACTCTGTAATTTTCTCTAATTTCTCTCTGACGGTTTCATAACTTATTTTTACACCAGATACTTCAACAATCAAATCACTTATAAGTTTTGCCATGTCTCCTGTATTCATTTCTCTCAATGCTTGTGCATATGTTTGAACTCTTCCATACTCATCTTTCATAATCTATCCTCCAATACTATTCACACTTCAAACGCTTCATTGCCAAGTAACATTTCCACATGCTGCTTCAAACTTGATATTGCAGAAATATCAAAATTAATTATTTCCTGATCAAACTCACCTGATAAATTACTCATTGCAGAAAGTTTCTCTAATGACCTTTCCATGCGCTCATATGCCTCATCCAAATCGTTATATACTTCCATAAGTCTGTTTTTCGTTTTATTCACTCTACTCATATAATTATATCCTACACTATTTTATAAACTTTCTACAAATTCTTTTACAAGCAAACTATCACCACCATATATTTTTAAGTAATTAATTTTACATTTATCATCCAAAATAACTTGCTGTCCATCTGAAGTTGTTATCCATACACTACATCCATCTTTTATAGCTTTATGAATGTTTTTTTCTGCCTCTTTTAAGAACTTTCCAGCATTAAATTCCCATTCAAACATCACTAACTTTCCTTTCATTCAAATAATAATATATAAAATCAATCTTTTATCTAACCTCTAATTATTTTTCATCTGCCAAATATGCTGTAATCATCTAGGTTTAATTTCTAAATCTACATCTTTAGTTGGCTTTTTGTTATCTCTACTATCAAAGATATTGTGTCTTTGTTCTTTCCATTCTTTGCTATTTACAATAAATTGTAGATATTCTTCATAATTCTTAAATGTAACATACTTCCCGTTATAAACATCAAAGCAACTCTCACCTCTTGTTATTTCATATTCATTAGCTGAAACAACTATGTAAATTTCATTCCCATAATTACATTTAAGAATAGTTTTGAATAGATGTTCTTTAATGTCTATGATATTATCTACACTCAAACCACTATCGAGTGCATCTAACAATATCCATCTTTCTGAAGCAACTTCTCTGCTTTTATCTTCTGCATCATTTAATAAGTCTTTAAATACCTCTTCAAACTTTCCATTTTCTTTAGGAGTTCCAGTCTTAATAAACTGCTTGAGTTCTAAGGCAAACTTCCTAATATTCAAAACAATATTTTCTCCTTCTGAAGACTGCATTGCTATACTTATAAACGCATAATCGCCATAGAATGATGCCTTAGAGATAGATTCTTTTCCGCCATCATTTAAATTATCATATTTTATATATGGAATACCTTGTTTTTTTAATGTATTTCTTACTTGATGTAAAAATGTCGTTTTTCCAATGCCATTGCACCCAACTAACACCGTAACACCTGGATTGATTGTAATCGTTTTCTTTTTATATAAATTCATACCCTCTTCATAACAGTCTCTTTCTAATACAAATTTTCTGCTCATATTCGTTTATAATTCCTCCTATATTATATCAGATATTTTATTCAAGTGCCAGTTTTTCTCTAATGCCATATCCACCATCTACGTAAGTATTTAATGTAATATTGACATTCTTATGTCCCAACTGTTGTTGTGCAAAAGCAGCCCCATATTTTTCTGTTGTTACAGTTCCATACCAATGCCTAATCATATGTGGAGTAAGTTTTGAGTTACTATATACCTTAAACATTGCCCTTATATCAGACTCTTGCATTCTTTTTCCTGTTTTATTTAAGAAAACAGCTTTATCATCTATTATGTTTATTGTATTTCTAACCTCAATCCATTTCAAGAATGCACCTTTTGCAGACTTATTAAGCAAAACATTTCTTCCCTTTTCAATATGATATACCCCTTTGCCCATTACTCTAATATGTGGAGACTTCTCAATTTCGTTTCCGTCTAAAAATAAAGAAGAAAATTCTAATTCTACAAGTTCACATTCTCTTAAACCTGTGCTTATTAGAATTGTAAGTATAAAAAGATTCCTCTCCCTCACAAAAATGTCATTCTTCTTTTTCTGAATAATATTACATCTCATTTCTTCCAAATCATCTTTTGATGGCATCTTAACATAACGATTATATCCAGAATCCAAACCTTCATATGCTACATCTTCAACAATGTTACAATTTATCGGAACGTTTGGAGAATTAACCATAGACTTCCAAAAACTTCTAAAAATATTCTTTCTTGTATTTAAAGTTGTTGGCGATATTCCTTTGTTTTGCTTTTCTTCTAAATACATATTTATATAAGCCGACTCTATATATGTCATATCAGATGGTACAATTTCCGATATACTATTTTTCTGAATTATATCTTTATCAATAAACCATTGTAACAAATTTTTAATTGCGGAATAGTAATTTAATGCCCCTAATTTGCTTTTCCTGTTTAAAAGATAAAGCTGTATGAACATTGGTATATTATCTTCATTCATCTTCCGTTGTAATTTTTCTGCATTTTTCTTCTGAACTTCATCTTTATAACACATAATTTTATCCTCCAATCAAACGATGATTCTATTGCCTTTTTGACATTCATAGTAAATCACGCAACTTACGCTGCGTTTATAACTATAGGGGTTAGAACACCCTCTATCCCATATCGCTCACTGAACGCATTTGGGAATACCTTCATCATAATCTGTAAAGATCCGTTTACATCACTATTGATAAGCAATCCAGAATTACTTCTAAACAACCCTCTTTCTATCCGTCTTGACTTATCGTAATTCTGTTTAATAGTTTCTTCTCCATCTAAGAAACTTGTTCCTGAAGAATAACTCTCCTCAGTTTCAATATATTTAATTCCAACATTTTCACATTTATATTTGAGTTGCTGTAACAACATCTGATAAGGAATACTCACAAACTTCTGATTGCTTTGTTTACCCATATCTATACTCTGTTTCCATTCCTTATTCTTGCCAACAACCAAAGTATCAATGTCATTTTTCACACACCACTTCACTACATAAGCACTTGCATTGTAAGCGCCAAATATTCCTGCGGATTTTCTAATCTCCTGAATCCCTCTATAATTGTAAATGAAATATAGTTAAACTATTTCACTACAATTACGGAGGATAGGTTATGGCAGCTACACGCAAAGTCCGTGTTCCGATGGCGGAACAGCACAGACTTATCTGGAGGATGGCCGCTGCAGCTTCACAAACAATCTCAGC
>CAJUHN010000153.1 GCA_910585935.1 uncultured Lachnospiraceae bacterium
AAAGAAACCCCTTGGAAGACGTCGGCACTTAATGAGCAGTTCCGTTAGGAATTGCAAATTTAGTACCGCTACGTCTGGAACGGAGCGAGAGCGCGGTTTCGTTGGAATACTTCCCTGCTGTAGCGAACCTTTGACTTTTAAGTAGGATAATTGTAATTTATAGTGAGAAATGATTTTTCCGAAAGTTGTATTTTAGGATAAGAAGTGCTATAATTGGAAAGAACTTAGATTATAAGGATAAATATGGATAGAAAATAAAGAAAGAGGGTAATAAATAATGACAAAAATAAATGTGATATCAGGTTTTTTAGGAGCTGGTAAGACTACGTTAATTAAGAAATTGCTTTCTGATGTATTTAAAGGGCAGAAAGTAGTTTTGATTGAAAATGAGTTTGGAGAAATTGGAATCGATAGTGGATTTTTAAAAGATGCGGGGATAGAGATTACAGAAATGAATTCGGGCTGTATTTGTTGTTCTTTAGTAGGGGATTTTGGTACAGCGTTAAAAGAAGTTTTGGTAAAATTTGCTCCAGATCGTATTATTATTGAACCATCTGGGGTAGGGAAACTTTCTGATGTTGTAAAGGCAGTGCAGGGAGTAGCGAAAGATGCTGATGTAGAATTAGATAGTTCTATTACGGTAGCGGATGCGACAAAATGTAAGATTTATATGAAAAATTTTGGTGAGTTTTATAATAATCAGGTGGAACATGCGGATACTATTGTGCTGAGTCGGACTCAAAATATGGATCAGACGAAATTGGAAACAGCAGTTAAATTATTACAGGATAAAAATACGACAGCAGCGATTATCACTACACCATGGGATGAATTAGATGGAGAGATTATATTAAAGGCTATGAATCAGAGAAATTCTATGGTAGAGGAGATGTTGGAAGAACATCATCATGAACATGAGTGTGGATGTGGACATCATCACCATGAAGATGGAGAGGAGTGTCATGAAGGGCATCATCATGAACATGGAGAGGAATGTGGGTGTGAACATCATCATCATGAGCATGGACATCATCATGCAGATGAAGTATTTACCAGTTGGGGGAAAGAAACTCCTCATAAGTATTCAGAGGCAGATTTAAAGGAAATTTTGGAGAAATTAGCAAATGGGAATGAATATGGTATGATATTGCGTGCAAAGGGGATTATTTCAGGAGAAGATGGGGAATGGATGCAGTTTGATTTAGTGCCGGGAGAATATGAAATTCGGAAGAGTTCTCCAGATTATACAGGAAGGCTTTGTGTGATAGGTTCTGAATTGGAATTTGAAAAATTAGAAAAACTTTTCCATTTGGCTTGAGAATGATGGAAAGAAACACAAAAAATGGAGGTTGGGGATAATGGAGATACCAGTTTTTTTGTTTACGGGTTTTTTGGATAGTGGAAAGACATCATTTATTAGAGAAACGGTAGAAGATGACCAATTTTCAACGGGGGAAAAGACTTTGTTGATTGCCTGTGAAGAAGGGGAAGTAGAATATGATGAAACTGTTTTAAATAAATATAATATTTTTTTGGAGCAGGTGGAAGATGAAGAGGATTTTACAGAGGCTTATTTACAGGAATGTTCTAAAAAGTATCAGCCGGAGAAAATTCTGATTGAATATAATGGTATGTGGCGGCTGGAAAAGATGATGACCATGAAATTGCCTAGAAGATGGGAAATTGTACAGATTATTACAACAGTGGCGGCGAATACGTTTGATTTATATTTGAATAATATGCGGTCTATTGTGATGGAACAGTTTACGAATACAGATATGGTAATTTTTAATCGATGTGATGAGAATACAAAAAAGGCTTCTTATAGGAGGAGTGTAAAAGCGGTAAATCCTAGAGCGCAAGTCTATATGGAAAATGCAGATGGAAGTGAGCCGTCAGAGGAAGAAGCGCTGCCTTATGATATCACACAAAATGAGATAGAATTAGAAGATACAGATTTTGGCGTATGGTATATTGATGCGATGGATAATCCAGAACGTTATGCAGGGAAGACAATGAAAATGCGTGTACAAGTTTATAAAAATAATCGCATGGCAGATACTTCTTTTGTTCCAGGGCGTTTTGCGATGACTTGTTGTGTAGATGATATTCGGTTTATTGGACCTCTTTGCCATGCTGTATCAAATACAAAAGAGATTATAAAGAAATTAAAAAAGAGAGAATGGATTTACCTCACTGCTGTTGTAAAACAGGAATATTCTCCGCTTTATCAGGGAGAAGGACCAGTTTTATATGCGGAAAAAATTGAATCTACAACAGAACCAAAGGAGAAGTTAGTATTTTTTAATTAGGTTCTGATATCAGATAAGGGAGAAGTTTTGTTATGATAATATTATATCCAGATTTTATCTGTAAATTAAATGAGAAATTAAAAGATGATGAAAATTTTTTGTATAATTGTTAATTACAGTGATTAAAAATCCAGCCAGATATACAGGGGTTTTCCGATTGAGCAATGCTAGAACAAAATTGATTCAAAATGTGACTCAGAGTAAAGAAATTAAATTTGGGGATTTTATGGAAGATATTGTGACAGAGTATATAGAAAAAATGGGTTATCAGAATTTGAACAAAAATATTGGAACGGATTTAGAAGGGAATGCGCTCAGTGCGGATCAAGTTTTTTGTGATGGAGAAGATAATATTTATCTGATAGAACAAAAAATAAGAGATGATCATGATAGCACAAAAAAGAGAGGACAATATGCCAATTTTAAAAAGAAATATGAATTATTAATAAAGAAAGTATCCAGAAAAAAATATTATCGCGAGTATGTGGTTTATTGACCCTAGTCTCATAAAAAATAAAAAGTTTTATATACAGGAAACGAAAAATGATGTACAGGATATAGAAATTTATATTTATTATGGGGAAGAACTTTTTTCTAAATTATTTAAAAGAACAGATATTTGGAAGGAATTAAATGCTCATTTAGAGAGGAATAAGAGAGAAAGAAGTAAAGAAGTGATTGCTATTCCAGATTTTGATACTAGCGAGGAGATATATCAGGCATTAAAGAAGTTAAAATTAGAAGAAAGAAATTTATATAATAAGTTGATATCAGAAAAACCGGAATATGTACAACTTCGTAATGAATTATTTCCGACGGGAAAGAATTTAGAAAGGCTATAAGGGAGAGAGAGGATTTGGAAAGTAGAATATTATGTGGTGATACATTAGAAGAAATGAGCAAAATAGAAAGTGAAACAGTGGATTTAATCTTTGCAGATCCGCCTTATTGGATGAGAGTGGACGGGGTGCTAAATCGTGTCGAGGGAACAGAGTTTGATGGTTGTAATGATGAATGGGACAATCAGTTTGGCACTTTAGAAGATTATGAAAGGTTCACAAAGAGCTGGTTACAGGAATGTTATCGTTTATTAAAAACAAATGGTTCTATCTGGGTGATTGGCTCTATGCAGTGCATTTATTCTATTGGAGCAATTATGCAGCAAATTGGATATTGGCTGATTAATGATGTGGTTTGGCATAAAAAAAATCCGACTCCTAATTTCATGGGTACACGTTTAAATAATAGTCATGAAACTCTGATATGGGCGACGAAATCGAAAAAGTCAAAGTTCACTTTTCATTATAAAACAGCGAAGGAATTAAATACTGATACAGTGGATGAAAATGAGTATGAAAAGGGAATTAGAAAACAATTAGGCTCTGTGTGGAGAATTGCTGTATGTCAGGGAAATGAGCGTTTAAAAGATGAGAATGGGAAAAAATTACATTCCACACAGAAGCCAGAAGAGTTATTATATCGGATTATCGCTATTTCTTCTAATGAAAATGATGTTGTTTTAGACCCTTTTGGAGGGACAATGACGACAGGGGCTGTTGCAAAAAGATTGGGAAGAAACTATATTATGATTGAACGTGATGAAAAGTATTATAAATATGGAACAAAGCGGATTGAAAAGGAAGAATATATTGCGGATAATATTTCAAAGGCGATATTTGATGAAAGACCGATACGAGTTACAATGGAAGAAATGATAGCAGCAGGATACTTTCAAGCAGGAGAAAAGATGTTTTTGAAAAAGGGAGAGGTATATGCTATTTTGACAGAAGATGCGAAGATCCGATATAGAGATGAAATCTATGATTTGCATCATGGAGCGGCTGTGATAAAGGGAGCGAAAGCGGATAGATTAAATGGTTTTACTGTTTGGTATGTGGAAAGAGATGGATATAGAGTGTCCATTGATGAGATAAGAGAAAAATATAGAGAAGATAAGTTGAAGCGTTAACACTTTTTGCCTGTTTGATAATATTTTTGGATAATAAGTTATCTTTGCTTATGTTGTATATTGGTTTGAATAATATTTATTATATTTGAAATAGAAATCAAGAAAATTTTTAGACTGTTTTAAATTCATAAAGGAATGAGCTTTTGAAAAAAACAAACAATCAACAGGAGGAAAAATGAAAATATTGATTATAAGGCATGGTGATCCTGATTATGCGGCAGATTCTTTGACAGAAAAAGGATGGAGAGAAGCGGAGTATCTGTCGGAGCGGCTGATGAAATTGGATATAAAGGAATTTTATGTGTCACCTCTTGGCAGAGCAAAGGATACCGCTTCCTGTACATTAAAAAAACTTCATAGAACGGCGATAGAATGTGAATGGCTGCGGGAGTTTTCTGTGTATATTAACAGACCAGATGTAAAGGATAGGAAAACAATTTCTTGGGATTGGCTTCCGCAGGATTGGACGACAGATGAGAGGCTTTATCTGTATGACAAATGGTATGAGGTACAGCCTTTTCAGGAGGCAAATGTAAAGCAGGAGTATGATTGGATTATTTCAAACTTTGATGCATTATTGAGTGAATATGGTTATGTTCGGGAAGGTCATCTTTACCGAGCAGAGAAACCTAATTCTGATACGATTGTCTTGTTCTGCCATTTTGGCTTGGGGAGTGTATTGCTCAGTCATCTCATGAGCATTTCTCCTATGGTATTGTGGCATAATACTTGTATGAGTCCTACCGCAGTGACAACTGTGGTGACGGAAGAGCGAAAAAAGGGAATTGCCAGTTTCCGAGTACTTTCTCTGGGAGATATTTCACATCTATATGCAAAAGAAGAGCCACCAGCCTTTGCTGCTAGATTTTGTGAAACCTTTGAAAGTGAGGTTTAGATATATTTTAATGAAATAGATATTTTAAGAGAGATTTAATAATTTAATATGACAGAGATGATATTGGAGAAATAGCATAAGGGTAAGGCTATGTTTATAGTGATATATGCTCTAAATGGTTTTCTGATCATGCTGTTTGCATGATTAAAAAGCCATTTAGAGTATTTTTATACAGAAAAAATTACTTACTAATACGATAGCGAATCAGCATGATTATGAAAGAAAGACACCAAATAATGGTATGTATGGATCGCTTATTTTGTAGAGCGTATTTTTGGTGAATGTTTCCCTTTCTTTCGTTTGTGCGGAATATTTTCATTTTCATGAGTTGCGGTACTTTGTGCCTGTGCTAAGACTTGTTGTCTTGTTTCAATCTCTTTCATAATAGCAGAATAAGAATCTGCCATATTTTCATAAATATTTTTTGAAAACCCAAACTTATGGTTTAATTCTAATAAATAGTCTTCTATTTCTTTCTTGTTTAAAAGAGCATCTAATTTCATAAATTCATATTCTTTAGAACTAGCAGTCATATTTTGGGAACATAGACGGTGATAGTTATCAATAAAAACTTTATATTTTTTTTGCATTTGTTCTCCTCGTGGAGTTTTTTGATTGTAATTCATAAGATCAATCCTTTATAAATAATATGTATTTTTATTATATTTTACTCTAAAAGATGAAAGAATACAACTGAAAAAATAGGACTAAAGATGTTATGATTTATTGCTTATAAGAGTATGGTTTGGGAGTATAGATTTAAGAAAATAGGATTGTGAAAAAATATGAGAAAGTAAAGGAAAAAGGATTTATAGTTGTTCAGGGGATATTTGGAACAAAGGGGTCGCTCCGGCAAGGAACTGTTCCAACGAAACCGCGCTTTCGCTCCGTTCCAGACGTAGCGGTACTAAATTCGCAGTCCCGCTTTTTGCGAAACTGCGAATTTAGTACTAACGTCTTCCAAGGGTCTTCTTTTGGAATAGTCCCTTGCCTCCGCTAGTTGGTTAATTATTCGGGAAAAAATGCAGAAAAGGAAAATGTTAAAAAACTCAGCTTTTTAAGCAAAAAATAAGAAAAAAGCTGAGTTTTAAAATTGCATAGAATAATTTAAAAAGAAAAATTAACTTTTAATCTTTTATTCAAAAATAAATTTAGGATGAAAGATTATTTTTTTGTTGCCAAATCCTTTTCAGAAAGAGCATCTATGTATCCTATCACACGTTCTCGATTTTGAGAAGACAGAAGATTAAAATAATGTAATAGTCTATTTTCCTGTTCGGTTAATTTCCTAGAGCCATCAGAGGGGGAAATATTTTCTGTTATGCAAAGAAGGTAATCTGCAGAAGTATTTAAACAATTAACTAGCTTTATTAATATATCGTTAGAAGGTTCAATTCTTCCGATTTCATATCCAGATATTGTTTCTTGTGCTACCCCTAATTCCAAACCCAGACGGACTTGTGTCATTTTTTTGGTTTCTCTTAACATTTTAATACGTTCTCCTATAGTTTCCATTCTAAAACCTCCAATAATAGTATTTTAGATAAGCATAATAGATATGCTTGTAAAATATAGAATTATAAGTTATAATTTATATGCGTAATAAACATATTTATGGATAAGAAAGAGTGAGAAAGGCGGAACAAATGAGTAAAAGAAGAATATACCGAAAGATAGCTAGAAAGTATAAAACTACGGTAGGAGAGGTAAAACGGGAAATGCAGAACGCAATCTGTTATGCATATCAAGATCCTTCTAAAGATATTTCTAAAAAAGCGATGCAAGCAAAAATATCTTCTAAGGGAGAGATTCCAAGTGTAGAAGAAGTATTACAGTTTGCAGTAACACAAGTGAGAGAAAAAAATAGATGATTAAAAAGGAAATATATAACAAACACTATCCCACTTTATAAAGAAGCTTATTATAAAAATAAAAGCTATGTTAGAGTAATATTAGGAAAGATATTATTCTAACATAGCTTTTTTAAAATAATATCATATACAATGGTTTTAGATAGAATATATCATAACAGAAAAATATCATATCCAAAAATAATCCGCATTTTCTATGAAGAAAGAAAAAGTAAAATAAAGTATAATGAACAAAGAAAAGAATAAAAAATTATTCCATATAAAAGAAAAAATATCATATGTTATATCCTAAAATTGAAAAGAAAAGTGGTATATAGGCAGACATTCTTGTAATAAAACACCATAGAAGATTTTGAAAGAATGGAGAGAAAAGATGGATAGAAATTGTATAAAGAAAGTAAAAGAATATATTGAGGAACATTTTACAGAAAATATTTTATTAGACGATATCGCGAAAATAGCAGGTTATTCTAAATTTCATTTAAACCGCTTATTTTTAGAGAATACAGGATTAACAATTTATCAATATATCAAAGAAAGACGATTATTAGAAGCAGCAAATCAACTGATATCTACAGAAAAAAGTATTATAGAAATCGCTTTTTGCGTGGGATATACATCACAACAGGCATTTACTTTTGCATTTAAACAGAAGTTTTTATGTACACCCCAGACTTTTAGGAAGAATTTTTACATCTGCGAAATGAAAAAAACATTCCAGATAAATAGAAATAATAGAAATGCATTTTTTATGTTGAAAAATGGAGGAATGACAGCATGAGTCAAATACCATATGTATTAGAACAGACAGGGCGAGGAGAAAGAAGTTATGACATTTATTCCAGATTATTAAAAGATAGAATCATATTTTTAGCAGAAGAAGTGAGCAGTGTAACAGCACAGTTAGTAATTGCACAGATGTTATATTTAGCATCAGAAGATTCCAAAAAAGATATAAACTTATATATCAACAGTCCGGGTGGAAGCATTTCAGATGGAATGGCGATTTATGATACTATGAATTTCTTAAAATGCGATGTATCCACTATCTGTCTAGGCATGGCGGCGAGTATGGGGGCTTTTTTATTAGCAGCAGGAGCAAAAGGAAAACGATATGCCCTACCCAATGCAGAAATCATGATTCACCAGCCTTCCGGCGGAATAAAACCACCTGCACAAGCTACAGACATTATGATTACAGCACAACATATACAGAAAACAAAGGAAAGAATCAACCAAATTTTATCAGAAAATACCAAAAAGACAATAAAAGAAATTGAAAGAGATACAGACAGAGATTATTTTTTAAGCGCACAAGAAGCAAAAGAATATGGATTAATTGATTGCATCATAGAAAAGATGATATAAATGAAATAGTGCCTTTAAAAGTAAGTTATTCTATTTGTCATTTATCGTATTTTTTATTAATAAAAACCTCTAAATCTCATCTCTATCTATTCTTGTGCAGAAAAGTAAACCTTTTGAATTATTATTTTATTTGTATATAACGACAAAATAGTTCAAAAAATGCTATACTTTTTTATAAAACAAGTATATAATATAGTCTATAGTCGCCTAAAATTATGTTGTGCAAAAAAGGTTACTTTTAGAGATAGATAATTATAGAAAAAGAAAAAGACTAGAGAAATTTTTGGGATTGAGAGGAATAAAATGAGTGAGAAGATTATTATTTGTGCGATAAATAGAGAAGGTATTCAAAAAGTGTTAGAACTTATAAATCCAGATATAGAAGTGATAGGATATGCAGTAGAAACAGAAGATAATAGAGAAATATATAGATGGTTGGATAATATTCATTTAAACTGTGATATTTTGAGAGAAAAAAAGCTGGAAATTGACTATCGTATACAGACATTACAAGACTTATTAAAAAAAATATCAAATCAAATTCCAAAAGAGATATATATTCCAGATACCATGTTATTTTATTTGAATGACGAGGTTAAAGAAGTTACACAAATGTTAGAAGAAATCCATCAGTTATCTCAAAGACAGAATCTAGAGAAAGCTATTTGTAGAATAGTAGCTATATTTGAAAATATATTGGAATATGTTTATATTTCCTATAAATTAGTGAAACTTTATCCAAGAAGAGAGATCCCATTAGAACAGCTAAATTCATATCGAGCTAATAATATTATTATTTATGACGGAGCATATTGGGATAAATGGATCAAGGGAGATAATATGCTATTTTTTCGTGAATTTTAGAAATTTTATGAGATTTACATAACATAGAGTTAAAAAATAGAATTATGAAAATATCAGAAAATAAAGAGAAAATAGAGATTCTGAGTACGTTTTTATTAGAGGTTCGCACAGGGAGGGGGGATCTCTATTCCAACGAAGCCGCGCTCCCGCTCCGTTCCAGACGTAGCGGTACTAAATTC